>NZ_JBQKUL010000040.1:0-40461 GCF_054968565.1 Pseudoalteromonas sp. G5_S1_54_S4
TTTGTATACATTCGACAGCGTGCCTATTATCTCATTTTGTCATACACAGTTTTCATCTAAAATAACCTGTTGCGCCTTTAAAAATAGGCGTATACGCTTTGTTTACACCCGTATACATCAGAGGTATTTTAGAATGGCTATTCTAAGCATCCGAATTGACGATAAATTAAAAGAGTCTTTAAGTAGTGAGGCGCAAAAGGAAGGTATTTCTTTATCTGAATATGTGAAGAAATCACTGGAAATTAAGAGCGTTGATACTCATATACTAGCAACAGAGAAAAACTTAAAAAGCTCTGTTGATAGTATTAAAGATTTAGCGCTCGTCTCTCAGGAGACTGTACACGAAGTTGAACTAAATATTCAGCGGCTAAATGAATCGCTTAAAAATGCAAATCACTTAAAAGAAATCAAAAAATTGAAATGGATATTGATTTCTATATCCCTCATCTTTGTATCAATCTCGATCCCAATATTTCACTTTAATATTGCTTATTTCAAAACCTTCTTTTATTAGGCTTTATCCTGAATAATTTAAGGCCTATGAGCCAAGCCTATTAGTAAATATTCCAGTTACCGGAAAGCCTTTGCCGTCCAACACCTCTGTATTAAGCTTTTCACTTTACGATGAATTACCTTCAACAACTTAATTTAAATAAACTTTTTAAAGGCGTTTTCAAAAGACTATAAGTGTATAATTATGGCGCAGGTTTTGCAGTTAATATCACTCATACGATCATACTAAGGAAAAGAACCTATGCGAGTTGATGCAAACGTACATTATTTTAATGGGAACCAGCGTACCAAGCCTTCAACAGAGGCCTCAACGTCATTTTCGGCTGCATTAACAGCAGCACAAACAGACAATGATAAGACTGACAGCAGCACAAAACAGGCGGATTTCACTAGTATGACCCGGCAAGAAATGCGGGACTGGGCCAACACTCAAATCCGCAATGGAGAAATGTCTCTCGATGACGGCAGGCCTTTCATGGCTATGACTATGAAAATACCCGTAAATGGAGGCGAACTGGCAGGTGCACACAGTGATGAAACACGATATAACTTCATTCAAAAAACGCGTGATGGCATCCAAGGCGCACTGTCACGCAATGACGAGACTACTTTGAAGATGTTAGAATCAGCTATGTCTATCATGCAAGACAAAAGTACTGGTGTTAACATTCGTATTTAGAAATATAAAAAGGCCAGAATGTCTGGCCTACATCATTAATAAATCAAAGAATACTGATCTGGACTGACATAGTATTCCATGGCGAATTAGTCGAAGTATTTTGGTATTTGAATAATCCGTTTTGATGACCATCGACATTGTATTCATTGAGGAAACCCACGACAGTTTGCCCAGCGGTACAAGGCCATGTGTAATTACTACCAGTCACACAAACAGGCGTACTTGAGTACATTGTGGAACTCGGAAGTAACCCACCGTTCATCCAAGCAATATGATTATAACCATAACCAATTTCTAAAACAGCAGTACGCAGCTGCTCTCCCCCATGATCACATGCAGTTGTTGTCATACCAACAGTGGACTCCCACCCACAATCAGTTGAACCAACAGCATATACCCACATTGAAGATAGCGGCGGAGCTGATGCTCGAGCCATTAATTCAGACTCCATGCGGATGTTTTTGATTTCGGCAGGAGCTGGAGCATTCTGACTAGTGAGTACAGGAAGGGAGGTAATTACTTGTTGACTGCGCGGAACTTCCTCAGCATAACTCATATTACTTACACCAGTTGCTATGACTACAGATAGCAGGCAATTAATTAAATTTATTTTCATAGTCCTTGAATTTCCCTTTTAATATCAATTGAAAGGTATTCATAGTTCACGCCTTTAGCATTGTCAAAAAATGAAAACATAATGATAAATAATTAATTTTTATATTTGTTAACTGATAGCAGAAAATCAAACACAAGACCTTCATCCAACAACTGAGTTTCACCGGTGAAACTTTAATTTTAGCGGCTAAAATAATGGGGTATCACACTTTGACCTGCAATACCCCCTACCTAACAATTAACCTATTAAACTTATAACCAATTGGGCTACAGAAATTAGGGAAATTAAATTAATAGAAAACCTTCCTTCTACTTTCACTTTATAATGAATATCTATTTTCATTCGCGTGCTCATTAATATTGATAGTGCCCCAACCGCAGTGTAATCTTAAATTGCCGTAAAAGATTGGCGGTTAGAACGTGGCATCCATGCCATTTTACTATCGTTGATTTTCAACCAGGCCTCGTGCCTGGTTACCTTCATTTTTTATGTTTCTTTGATACTAACAAAATTTTTTAACTATCTGCGGCGCTGAAAAAATTAACCTGTCGCCTTAGTTCCGCTTAATCATAATTTAACGCATAGCACTTTTACGAATAAGCAAAAGGTGAGTATTTATTAAAATAATTGCCGGTGTATCTACCATTTCACATTAAAAACAGGTGCGGCGGCACTCTAGGTTACACTGTCGTATTAACCTAGAGGCCTTGCCATGTAAGCGCTAATAACGAATTGCACACGGGAAAGTTACACGCGTGATGTGAACGGTACTTTTGAACGGACTCGATAAAGTTATTGAATAAACAGGTCTGATAAACACAGCCGTACGTATTGCTATCTGTGCGTTGCTAATTTAGAAAAGTCCCTGACACGTTTCTGTCCAAAAACGAGTTTACCTGACCGTCTGTTTCTCGCTCTAAGCGCAGTTCAATCACACATAATTTGCTTGGCGTGTTGCAAACAATGACAAGATTACCTACCCCCTATCTGCAGTAACAATAATAAAGATTGATTGGATTATGCGAGTAAAAGCTTTTTGAAATGAGACTTGAGTTATTAACTTAAAGCGCAAGAAATATAAACCCTGAATAATTTTCATATAAAAATTCAGTAAAATTTTTTATCCATATTATACTTTTTTATTATTGCTGTAATTTTGGATAACTATGTTAAACAATTATTCTGTGCGTACCCGTTTAGCCGTGCTTGCATTGCTACCAATTATGATTTTTTTAATTACATCGTTTTTTTCAATAAACACAATGGGAAGGTTAGTAGCAGGGATTGATAGTTTATACGACGACCGTGTCGTACCACTTAAGCAAATTAAACATGTGTCAGATAATTACGCTGTAAATATTGTTGACTTACTTCACAAGTATCGTGCTGAGTCTATTACCAAATCAGCGCTTTTAGCGAATATTAATGATGCTAGAAATACGGCTGATAATGAATGGAAAGCCTACCTGAGCACACAGCTAACAGCTGAAGAAAAGCGCTTAGTAGATAACGTTGAAAGCAAACTACAGCCCGTGCTTACGCACTTAAATAATTTAATTTTAAGCATTAATAGTGGTGAGTTTTTATTAATCCCACAAAAGCAATTTGTTTATGAGCTTTACCAATTATTTGATCCGCTGAGTGCCAGCTACCAAGCTTTAATTGATTTACAGCTTAAAGAAGCAAGTGATTTTAAAGTTAAAGCTGATGAGAATTATCAATTTATAAAATTGATAATGAGTGTGACAATCGCGATATTGATTTTACTGTTACTGATTGTTGCTTACTTTATTTATTCTTCGATACAAAATCCATTAATGTCATTACGCGATACCATAACGCACATTGCGACCAATGCTGATTTAACAGCTCGTGCTGAGGTTCAGGGCAAAGATGAGATTGCAGATACCGCATCTAACTTTAATGATATGCTACTTCGGATCCAAGGTTTAGTAAAAGATATGGCAGGCGCAACACTGACACTTGCCTCTGCAGCTGAAGAAATGAACTCTATTAGTATTCAGGTTGCCAGTACAGCAACGCAGCAAGAGCAACAATCGGCTATGATTGCAACTGCAATTACTCAAATGAGCAGTGCAATAGAACAAGTTGCTCAAAACGCGCAAACAACCTCCGACAAGGCAACAAGTGCCGACATTAAGGCAGGCCAAGGGCAACAAGCTGTTGCTGATAATATAGAGTCAATAAATACGCTCTCAGCTTTAGTTAATACAAATACGCAGCTCATCACAGATCTAAACACACAAACCAATGATATAAACCAAGTTGTTATGATGATTCAAAGCGTTGCTGAGCAAACTAACTTGTTAGCTTTAAATGCAGCTATTGAAGCAGCAAGAGCTGGCGATTCTGGTCGTGGTTTTGCCGTTGTAGCCGATGAGGTAAGGCAACTTGCCCACAATACTCAAAAGGCAACCGCTAGTATTAATGAAATGATCACTAAACTACAAGGCATGGCTCAGCAAGCTGTTAATGCCATGGGTAACGCAGAAAGCAGCGCTAAAGAGAGTGTTGACCATGCTAATTATTCTTCGCAGGTGCTCAGCGAAATTAACCGTGAAGTTACTGAAATTGCAGATATGAATACTCAAATATCAACCGCAACACAGGAGCAAAAAATGGTCGCAAATGAGCTAAGCAGTAATATTAATGAGTTTAGCGCGAGTATCACGTCGGTTAGCGAAAGCTCACAGCAAAATGCACAGGCATCGCAAGAACTTGCACAGCTTGCGGCAATGCTACAAGGGCAAGTTAATGTATTTAAAGTTTAGGTACTTTCATTTTGCCGCATGTTAGGAGTTATACCTTAAATGAAAGCCTTATTTGCCATCATTTAAAATTATTAATTGATGGCATTCTTGTTACTTTAAGCACTAGTTTGATTTGACAATATATTTATCCAATCACTGGGGTTTGAGAGTATAAACTGATACGAGCTGCCATCTTGCGTGAAAACCTCTATCGCATCAGCTGTTATTGGAACAAGGCCTGCGCCTTTGCCTTTACATTCAACCACTTTTAAAATTGTATCACGGGCAATTGTATATGGTTCTAACCCTAATTTTTCATTAAAAGGTTCAAAATTTAAGTCAGTTTGCGTAATCCAAAACTTTCCGTCCGCTTTCATAACTCCATTTTGAATGGTTGCCATTGTTGATTTAACGACTGTTGATTGCATATTTAAATTCCTTTACACGTGCATATAATTTCAAATTGTTCAACTTCCTTCTGTTTATTATTACAGCTAACTTGATAGCCAAAAGCAAGTTTATTTGTGCACTAACGCCACAAAGCCACCTTTTAAATTTAAAAGTTACCCGCATATATTTACCTGCTTTAAACTTTGTGGAATAATTGCTGCCCTCTTAGGGGAGTAGCCCGCTCAGTAATGAGTAAACTTATCAACATAATTGCACCTCATGTGCATGGTAAGTTTGTAATGTTGTAGCAAGCGTTATCGGCGAGACCTAGGTAGACACTATCCTCATGGCGGGAGATAGCTGTTTGCCTTGGTTTAGTATTCCCGCCTGAAGATTATATTAATGGATATTTTTTTAACCTCTACCGTCACTGTTGCCCTTGCTGAAATAGGCGATAAAACCCAGCTTTTATCTTTACTATTAGCTGCTCGCTTTCAAAATAAAATTGCACTTATTTTAGGCATTCTCGTTGCTACTATTATTAATCATGGTTTATCTGCATGGTTTGGTGATTGGCTAAGCGGGAACTTTGCCGTCGAATACTTACCTTGGATAGTCAATATAAGCTTTATTGTGGTAGGGCTGTGGTTACTTATTCCAGATAAAGATGAAGAAGTGAGCCATAAATACGACCGCTATGGTGCATTTTTAGTGGCCTTAATCTTATTTTTTATTGCTGAAATTGGGGACAAAACACAAATTGCAACCGTGTTGCTCGGTGCACAATATCAATCAGTACTTTGGGTTACGCTGGGTACTACAGTAGGCATGTTAATTGCCAATGTCCCTGTTATTTATGCCGGTAAGGCGTTACTAAAAAGAATTCCATTAAATACCGTAAGAGCGATAGCAGCCAGTGTTTTTGTACTGTTGGGTATTTATGGTTTAGTGACTATATAATGATTAAATAACGTTTAAATCACTCTTTAATCGTTAAACAATAAAAAGCGCTTGCCTACTTTTATACAAGTTAGTTGTAAGCGCTTTTTATATAAGGGTATATGATTTAGGCGTTATTTACACAATAGCAGCCTTTTGTATCCGCTATTAATAATGATGAGTTAAATCCGGCCTGTAAATTACTAATAACGGTTTCCACAAAGCCACTACCTTGAGAGCATGCCAGCCCTTCAGATAAAGGCCCTGCATAAACAAACTCACCATTTTTATCAATTAAAACGGCGGCAGGTGTGGCAGGGATCACTGACTTTAACTCATTATTTAATACAAAATTTTGCACTTCAACGCCTTGGTTTGTAGCAAAGCGTTGCAGGGCTGATAAATGAGGCTGTGCTTGAATTGTACAGCCGCAATTTTCTTGCGTAATAATCACAAGTTGAGCACTGTCTTTGTTTTGCCACAGTACTTGGTTTTTAAATTGCGAAAACCAGTTTTGTTGTTTAAGCATATTACCCTCATCAAAGGGCTTTAGCTGCCCTAGCTGAAAGTAAACAAGTGCCGACACAACAAAAGCAAGCCATATACAAATTAAGCTAATGGTGAAATAACGAGACTTACTTAAATTTTGCAATACTTTGCTCTAATACATCAATACTTACGTCTATCAGCTGCACTTTAGCCGTTAACTGCTCAACTATTTTAGTCTCTTGATACTGATTTTGGCGCATTTGATCTGTACTCATTGCTATTTGCTCTGTATTTCCAGCCTGTTCGGCAACCACTTGAGCTACTGAGTTAGTGCTGGCAGATACCGCTTGAATTTGATCACTCATTGACGAAATATTCTCTTTCATCGTTGCGCTTATTTTTGTTAAATCAACCACAAATTCCACACATTGATTCATCGACTGAGTTGACGTGCGACTATTATTTACCAGATCTGTAAGCGTAGACGCTATTTTGGTTGTTGTTGCTTGGCTGCTATTTGCAAGCGAGCGTACTTCATCGGCAACAACAGCAAACCCTCGGCCATGCTCACCCGCTCGTGCGGCCTCTATTGCAGCATTAAGGGCTAATAAATTAGTTTGGTCGGCTATGCCTGAAATTTCATTGAGTAAACTAGTAATAACATCCCCAGCGGCCACTAAATGGCTTAACTGCTCTTCAGTGTTTGTTAACAAGGTGAGTAGCTCGGTGCTTTTTCTGTCGGTTTGTAATACTTCTTCCAGCGCAACATTGGCTGATTCAGTAATGCTATTAACTTGTTGTTTTAAAGTATCACTTTCTTGTTCAACTAACTTAAAACCATGCGCAACTTGTGCGCCTGAATTAGCAATATCATCTGTTTGCGCGTTTCGTTGCTGCGCGCTATTGGCTAACTCATCATGAACATGAATAAGCTCTTTAGAGTTATTTTTTAAAGAGTCAGACTGAACTTGAACTTGCTTAATCACATCTGATAAGTACTCAAGCAAAGTATTAAAACCAACTACCGCTTTGCTTGTTGTGTCATCTGCTCGCATAGAAAGCTTAACTTGATTTGGATCTTGCATTATTTGCTCTGTGGCATAACTTAACGATAGACCCGCACGGCGTTCGCGATTTAATGTTACGGCAATAAAACCAGCTACAAGCGCTTCCACAATGGCATACGCTGCGTGAATAAGCACTGTTGAAAAGGCGAGTCGGTCTGGATCAAATACGTAAAAACCAGTATTTTGTGTTTGCAAATAGTAAAAAGATAAATGGTGTATAGCTACAAACACAATAGCGGTAATAAACACTCGCCACTCTATGAACATTATTAGCATGGCTAAGAAAATGAATATTTCGAAATGCACTTCGATAAGGCCATAGGCTTGTTGAATATGTAAAAATGAAAACATCATAATTGCAGCCGCAACAACATGCGGTGTCATTTTGCTATCGGGTTGGGTTTTTAAAAGCCAAATGGGGAGCAAACATAACGGTAAGCCGACAAGAAATGCTTCTGTCAGGGTGCCAAAATAAAGACCAATACCTATAGACTCAATAAACAAAAGACTAAAAATAATTGTGAATAACCGACTTACACTAGACATAAAAACCTTAAATTAATTGTGTTCTAATTTAAACACGTTCAGCTGATATTTAAACTCAAAACAGCTAGCTATTTATTATTTCAAATCAAACAAAGTACAAGTTATTTGATTTAAAACCGTTTTTAATGCGCTACTTAACAATTGGTAGTATTTGTTTAAAGGTAGACGTCCCTGCTTTTGTTGTCCATTGAAATATGATGGTCTCTACACAAGAGACTATAGCACCGGCTTGACGAAGCTGTTCTAGTGCAATAGCTTTGTGCTCTGTGTTTCTTGATGCTACTGCATCAGCTGCCACAGTGACCGCATACCCCTGCTGTAATAAATCTAAGCATGTTTGTAACACACAAACGTGCGCTTCAGTGCCAATTACAACTATATGTGGGCGATTTAATTGCGCAAGAGTATCTAAAAACCCCTCTTGTGCACAGGCACTAAAGTTAATTTTTTCAAAATAGCGAGCATTAGGTAACACAGATTTTATTTTCTTATCACTTTCACCTAGTCCTTTTTTATAATGTTCTGTAATTATTGAAGGAATTTGATGAATAGCACTTGCTTTTGCTAACTGCAGAGCACAATCTAGCGTGCCATTAAACGAAGCAATCGCTGGTGCTAACTTACTTTGTAAGTCGATAACTAAAAGTATACTGTGCTCTGCTCTAATATTTCCTGCGTAATTCATACTATGTCCTTACGTTATAACTAGATTAACCTTGTAAAAAACAACAAAAAAAACAACAAACAGTTTACATTTAATGCTTTTTGTAATTTTTGGATTAAACTCATGTTATATTACGCCAACATTTAATATCAACCTTGTTCGTTGTAAGGGTAAGTGCTTTTGAGTAAGTTTTTCTTTATTGTTTATATGTTTATATTTGTTTGCTCGCAGCATAGTTTTGCTTCACAAACTTATTCAGAACAATTACAACGTGTCACTAACAACGAACAATTGTCGCAAAGCTTTATAGTGAAATCACTCCAAGATGACATGGGCTATGTATGGATTGCTACAACTGAAGGTTTATACCGATTCGACGGATACCAAGTCACGCCTTACGAGAGCGAATTGGGTTTAAAAAATAACTACATTAATAGTATTTATAAAGCAATTGACGGCCAAATTCTGGTTAATACTCAACTTGCTGGAAGTTATTTGATTAACCCTAATACCTTGCAAGCAGAGCTAATATATTCAGGGCACTTAAACCAAAATCAAGAAAAGTTCTCTCCTGTTCAAGCTGTTGCTGAACAACCGGCGCATTTTTATTTTTCTATTGATTCGCACATCTACCGATATGGTAAAACATCAAAAGATCTAACACTCATCTCATCTTTGCCCGATGAAAATATGTTTATTAGAGCATTATCATTATACCAAAACACATTGTATATTGGTGCCGATCAGGGGCTATATGTTTATAACTTTGCCAATAACGACCTACAACAAATAACACTTAACGACATTCAAGAAGTTACAAATGATAGCAACAATGTTAAATTTTTATCCATAGATGATGAGCTCGGTTTGTTAATTGGTACGGTTGAAGGAATGTATCGGATTGCTTTTGATGAAATTAAAAATATAAACCCTTCAGCATTAACAACTTTGATAAGTGACTATAATATTTGGGATTATATAAACACACCGTATGGTGAGTTTATTGCCACAGAAAGTGGGTTATTTGAATTCGATAGAAAAAACACAAGCATTAGCCCTATTTTAAACTTCAAAGATAGTAACTACAACGTAACAGAGAACACGATAAACGATATTATGTTTGATGAGTCGGGCTTACTTTGGTTAGGTTCTAGAACACATGGAATATTTACTTGGGCAGCACAAACAAAAAAGTTTAAAAAAATAACCTTACCTGAAAATAATATTGTAAACACTATTTACCAAGATAATAGTAAATTACTGTGGATAGGCACTGACGATGGGCTTGTTCAGTATAACTTAGAAACCCAAAAGAGTGACTTATATCTACAATCTAAAGATAGCAAAGCGGTCTATGGCCTATCGGCTATAGGTGATATTTTCCCTGCATATGGCAAAGGCGATAACTACCTATGGCTAGCAACTTTTTCCGGGCTCGATCTCTTTAATAAAGAAACAACAACATTTGAAAAAAACAAATACATTACTCAGTACAAGTTAAATACCGACTATACGTTCGGCATTGCACAAGTTGCACCCGATACTTTTGCTTATATTAACAATGATAACTTTTATATATTTAATGGTAACACAGGCGAAAACCGAGTTATTAATGGACTAAAAGAGCAGGTATCGCCTATGCTTGCATATACGTTTCATACTCCCTCTGAGGCTTTCCCTGGCGAATTACTGTTAAGTACCTCTGACACACTTTATCGATACAACGAAGAAACAGCGACTTTAATTACTATTTTTAAATCTAAAACAGCAAAAAACAATCTTTACCATACAGTAGAGAATTATTATTACGATGCTAAGCGAGGGCTGCTGTGGTTAGCCACCACCCAAGAAGGCTTAATTGCAGTAAACGCTAAAACATATCAGCAAGTGCATGTATTTGATAAACACAACTCATTAAATACTAACTCTATTTTTAAACTTATTGCAGATAATAAAGACTATTTATGGATAAGTACTGATAACGGTCTTTATCAACTTAATTTAGATACGCTTAACATCACCACGTACACAATAAAAGATGGCTTAAGTAACAATCACTTTACAGCACTAGCAGCATTAAGGTTACACAACAACGAGTTAGCGTTTGGTAACCGTAGCGGCGTGCTAATGTTTGACCCAGAGCAATTTGATAATGAACAGCGAAAAATCAATAATAACTTAGCAATTACTAATATTAGTTTGTTTTCACAAGCCCTTAATTACTCCCCTTCAAAATACAGCACTGATCCATTAATGCTTAAGCACGACGATATGGGCTTAACGGTTCGGTTTTCAAATTTTGATTATAAAAATATTAATAAAACCTACTACAAAGTTGAGCTTACAGGCCCTTCGTCTTTGAGCTACAACGACTTAAAATCTAACCAGGTGTTTTTTACTAAATTACAACCTGGTGATTATATTTTGTCTGTGTCTACTCAACAGCGAAATGGAGTGATCACAAGTGACCCCATACAGTTAAAATTTAGTGTAGCTTACGCCCCTTGGCAGTCTCCTATTGCATATACTTTATATTTTATTGCTATTGTTGTTATTTTGTTTTTATTTTTCTGGCAATACCGAAGCCGTAAAATTGCAATTGAACAAGCTCACCGCGCCGCTGTGCACTCTAAAACACAAACTGAGCTGGCACTAAAAAGTAATAAAAGCGGTGTATGGAACTATAGCTTTGCAGATAACTCAGTAAATACAGATAGAGGCGCAGAGCTTGGCTACGAGAACTTACCTGAACGCATCGATATAAGTAGTTTTTTTAATATTATGCATCCTGATGAGCGTCGCAGGCTACAAAGTAAATGGAATACTTTTACAAACCAAACTAAGCAAAAACATTGGCAAGCTACTTATCGTTTACGGCACAAAGATGGGCACTGGTTATGGTTTCATGATTTGGGGCAAACTATTTATAATGAAGACACTAAAGAGCCTCTTTATGTGTCGGGTATTTTTACTAATATTACCGAGCAGCTGGCAAACGAACAACAAGCCAAAATATTAGGCGAAGCATTTAGTCAAATAAATGACTTTTTACTTATTTTAGATGAAGACCTCGTGCCATTTTCAGCCAATAACAGCTTTATGGATGTGTTTTCTGATGAAGGCAGAGAGGGGGGTGTTACCTCAAAATTATTTATTAATGCCATTGGACAAGCTAAGTGTAGAGAGTTTGCAACAATTTTAAAAGCACTTAAACCAAAAGAAAACTGGCGAACAAATACTTATGTAAAGACCACAAAAGCTGAAAAACACCCTATTCATTTAAGTGCCACAGCCGTTGCTAATGAAAAAGATAAAGTCAGTTATTATGTTATTGTTATTACCGATTTAACAGAGCAGAAACGCGCTGAAAATGAGTTACGCTACCTTGCTAATTACGATGCGTTAACGGGCTTACCTAATCGTAGTTTAATGAATCAAAAAATCGAAAATGCCATTACAAGCGCCGCTAAAGACGATTCGCAATGCGCTGTTATATTTATAGATTTAGATAAATTTAAACCCGTCAATGACTCTTTTGGCCATGCAGTGGGTGACAAACTATTGTGCAATATTACCGAGCGAGTGAGCCAATACTTAGGTGATGACGCTACATTTGGCCGCCAAAGTGGTGATGAATTTTTAGTGTTAGTTGAAAACGTTACCTCAATGGCTTCTTTACAACACACCCTCAATGAAATGAGCAAAGAGCTGGCTAACAAGGTTATTATTGAAGACTTCGCTATTAATATATCAGCCAGTATTGGTATTGCATTGTACCCATACGATGCAACATCGACCGATGCCCTCATACGTAACGCAGATATTGCCATGATGCATGCTAAACAAGCAGGCAGAAATGGATTTCAGTTTTTTAATGAAAAAATGAATGAGCAAATTAAACAAAAGCTTATTCTTGAAAACGACTTAAAAGATGCTGCTAGGGACAATCTGTTTTTTAATCACTATCAACCTATTGTTAATACACTAGATAAAACAATAAGTGGGGTTGAATTACTCATGCGCTGGGAAAACCAAGGCAAACCGGTTTCTCCCGCTTTATTTATACCTATTGCTGAAGAGACTGGCTTAATTGATATGCTAACTGAGCAAGCATTACAGCGTGCAATTACTGAGCTTGCTCCACTTTTGAACATTAACCCGTTGTTTTACATATCGTTAAATTTGTCTCCAAAACATATTTTAAAGGCCAATATAACGCAGCAGCTCAGCTCCATACTAGAAAAAGCACAGATAAAACCACAACAACTTCGTTTAGAAATTACAGAAAACACGCTATTAGAAGATAAATACAAAGCAGCTAAGCAACTAAAAAGCTTACAGGCTGCTGGGTTCAAACTGTTTCTTGATGATTTTGGCACTGGCTATTCATCGTTAACTTATTTGAGTCAATTTCCAATTAATGTGATAAAAATAGATCAAAGCTTTGTTAATAGTATTGGTATTGATAAAGGGGATGAATCTATTATTAAAACGATTTACTCACTCGCTGAAAACTTAGAGTTATATTGTATTGCAGAAGGGGTAGAGACGCGGGAGCAGCTAGAATTTTTAAAAAATATTGGCTGTCATCAGCTACAAGGTTACTACCTTGCTCGCCCTATGAGTGCTAACGATTTAATGAGCCCGGAGTGCTTCGAAAAAATTATTGATTTGATATGAAACTAAAAGCGACTTAGTTAAGTCGCTTTTAGGTTTAACGCATTAGTGTATGTGCTTGCATTCGTAGCTTTCTATTTGTAATACGCTGTTGCGCACATTAAATTTATCTGCAAGCAGTTTAATTACCTTTAAGCGGCACTCTTCATCATGTTTTTCTATAGTACAGTGTTGTTTTAGCACAACATGAGCACCAACAATAACCTTTTTGTTTTTACGAACAACAGTGACATTGTGCACATTTGCAACATGTTCCATGGTGGTTATTTCTGTTTCAATATCGGCCACTTTAGGTAACTTAGCTTTATTTGAACGCAACCCCTTGAGACAGCTAATAATGACCTTAATACCGGTAAACAAGACAAAAGACGCAATTAACATGCTCGATAAAATATCAATTACATTCCAGCCTGTTATGTATATAAGTACACCAGCAGCAAAAGTAGAAACCGTTGATATTAAATCAAAAAACGAGTGTAAAAACACGGCATACACATTAATGCTCGCCTTACGGCCTTTATAAAGCACCCATGCCGCTGCGCCATGAAATAAAAAACCAATAGCAGCAATTACCGACATTAAGTAACTATTAATAACCAGCTCATGTCCCCCTTTATGATGCATAAAGCGCTCAGTGCCCTCATATAAAATAAGTGAACTAATGGCTAGGTATAAAACGCCGTTGATCAACCCCCCTATTAGCTCTGCTTTTTGATGGCCATCGTTATAGGTTTTAGCTAAATGAATAGCAAAGCTAGACGCAATGAGAGCAATGAACAAAGAGCTATTATGAACAAACAAATGCCCTGCATCAGCAAGTACTGCAAGTGAGTTTGCGTAATACGCACCCACTAATTGAATCACCATAAATGAGCAGGTAATTGCAAGTGCAATTAACAAACGGCGACGAGAAGCGTGATGTGTGGTTATTTCTGTCATGAAATATAATAGACCTTCACTAAAAATAAAGTAAGCTTATGAAATAAAGCAAATTGGGAAATACGTAATGATATACAGTCACAATTGTAATACGTAGGCCAAATAAACGCACTAAAAACTTAGTAAAATACAAAAAACTGTACTAAAAATAACTAAGCGGATACAAAAATAATAATTAATTCATAAATATGGGTAGTTTTCATATTTTAATGCGGAGAAACCAGTGAGCTATGACTCAAACAATACAATTTGGCAGATTTTTAATCTAATTAATTTAGCCGTGATTGCTTATGATAATAAAACGCATCACTACACGTTAAACCAACATGCTAAAACACTACTTAATATAAATAGTGATGACGCTGTTAGTAACGATGTTTTTAAGAGTATTACTCTTCGCGACTTTAATGATGATACGGTGATAACCATTGAGCAATTATTTTCATCAAATATCACAGCTGTTTTATTAGAGTGTGAATTTTCGCCGCAGCTTTTAAATGTTAATTATTCAATAGTTAATGACTCTGTATCTATGATCACTTTAGAGCAAGATCGTACAATTACAGAACAATATAACTTTGATCAAATTATCTCTAAAATTTCTACCAAACTTATTGATATAAAAATGACAATATAGACCAGCAAATTAACTTTGCCCTTAAAGCCATTGGCACTGTACTGAAGGCAGACCGCAGTTATTTATTTGAATTCAACACCGACAACGAAACTATCACCAATACTCACGAATGGGTCAATACGGGTATTATCGCTTGCAAAGACAGACTGCAAAATGTACCCAAAGTTGAACTACCCTACTTTTTTGAAATAATGAATGAGAGTCATCTATTTCAAGTGAATGATATTGAACAATTACCAGCAAAAGCCGACGCTGAAAAAGTTGAATTTAAAGAGCAAAATATTCAATCTGTTTTGTGCATAGGCCTACGTTTTGACAAAGAGCTTGTTGGTTTTATTGGCTGTGACTGTGTTAACACAAAACGCCACTGGAGCAAAATAGATTTAATAAGAATCAAGCTCGTAGGCGAAATTATTAATAACGCACTCAAAAACATAAACTATAAAAAAAAGCTGCAGTTAGCCCAAAAACAATTAATTAACGCTAATACAAAATTAAATAAGTTAGCAAACACCGATGCACTTACTGATATTGCCAACCGCCGATTTTTTGATACTTCCCTAAAGAGCGAAATTAAACGCTCTGCAAGACAACACCAACCAATTAGTTTAATTATGTGTGATATCGACTTTTTTAAGCCCTATAACGACAATTATGGCCACCACAAAGGCGATGAAACGTTAAAACACGTTGCTCGTGCATTAAAAAATTTATGTAAACGTGAGGGTGACATAGCAGCTCGCTATGGCGGTGAAGAATTCGCAATCATTTTACCTGCTACGAATATAGAGCAATGCCATAAATTTGCTTTGTTAATTGAGCAAAAAATAAAAGCACTTAATATTACGCATGAGTTCTCTCCTATTGCCCCTTACATAACACTTAGCTTTGGTTGCTTTTGTAGTTATCCAAATGCAGATACACACACAGAAACCCTAATAAAAAGCGCTGACATCGCTTTATATAAAGCAAAGAAAGCTGGCAGAAATCAAATATGTATTTTTGAATAATAAACAATCATAAATTACTCTTTTCACAATGAAAGTCATATCATTATATTAATAACCACTTTGTGCTATTTAAATGAACAATAAATTGCCCATTTAAATTTATAAATTAAAAACACTTTCTTAGCTTAAGTCATCAGCACTTGGGATAACCACGCCATATAAGTCATTAATGGTTGCTAAGGCACTTTTATGTAGATCAGATGCCAACACATCACTCACTGAAGTTTGTAATGATCTTGTAGCGCATGCGTCAGCGACTACCGTTGCGTGGTTACCTCTTAAAAATGCACCTTGCGCTGTAAATGTCACACACATGTGGGTCATAAACCCAACAATGATCAATTTATTATTACCAATTACATCTACTTGTTCGCCTAAGTCTGTTCCTACAAAACTATCGGGAGCTGTTTTAACGATAACTTTTTCATCCGCAATTGGCGCGACACTTGAGTGTATTTGGCCTATTTCGGCATTAATATCGTAAGGCGAGCCTTCACCACCATCATGCATAATATGAATAATTTTAGAACCACCAGCACGTGCATCAGCCAGTAAAATTGCCGCATTATTAAGAGCATCTTGCCACCCTTCTAACTCCATAACATCTTGTGTATAAGTATTTTGATAATCAACAAATATAAGTGTGGCGTTTTTAAGTGAAGCGGGTGTTGAGTCAAGCCCATTAAGTTCACGAAGTGTCGTCGTCATAATTTATCCTTTAATACCGAGTAAAATTTAAGTTTATAAGCTATCACGGCTGTGACAGCCGTGTTGCTGCGTTTGCACCGTGACAGCTTATACTTTATAGTCGGTTGCAAATAGCGTCCTAAAGGACGGTAGTCGATGATATTAGGCCAAAATGACATTACTCTGTGAACATACCGTTGCGATTGTTGCTTATAACAATATCAGTTTGTTTCACCTATCTATTCCGTGTAGTATTTTTGGTGAAGACTTAGACCGCGTGGGCGCTCGTCCATATAAAGTTACAGTATGTACAGAAACTGTAGGTCTGGTGCCAACACTTTCTGGCTTTCCCATAGAAATAAAACAAGACCTGTCAATACTTGAAACTGCTGATACTGTCATCGTACCCGCGTGGTGCGATCCTGATATACCCGCCTCAACAGCTTTACTTAATGCACTTAGCCGTGCACATGCTCGTGGAGCAAGAATGGTAGGTTTATGTTTAGGCGCTTTTGTGCTTGCTGAAGCAGGTATATTGGATGGCAAAACAGCATCAACCCACTGGGTATGGGCTAACGACTTCGCAAAAAAATACCCAAAAGTAAACTTTGATAACGATGTACTGTACATTGACGAAGGGAATGTTTTTACCTCAGCAGGCGCCGCTGCCGCAATTGATTGTTGCCTACATTTATTACGTCGTGATCACGGAGCAGATATTGCCAACAGCGTGGCCAGACGCATGGTTGTGGCGCCTCACCGCAGTGGAGGACAAGTACAGTACATAGAAAAACCCATTCCTCGACACATCGATAGTAACCGTTTAGAGCCGGCTATCACTTGGGCACTAAAAAATTTAACTAAACCTTTAACAATCGATGAACTCGCCAGTAAAGCAAGTATGAGTCGCCGTAATTTTTCTCGACTTTTTAAAAAAGCAATGGGCACTACATTTACACAATGGCTGCTGAGTCAACGTCTAACCATCGCGCAGCAGCTATTAGAAACAAGTAACCACAATATAGATAGAGTTGCTAATCAATCTGGGTTTTCATCGAGTGTTAGCTTTCGACAACAGTTTTTAGCCGCTTTCTCTATTTCACCTTCCGCTTACAGAAAGCAATTTAAAAGTAGCGAGCCGCAATAAAAAGTTACTCGCACATACGCAAATCACTTGTTAGCATGAGGTATTATCAAAGGATGGAAATGAGCATGACGAACAATAATCATACGTTAGTCGTTGAAGGTGGTGCAATGCGCGGTATTTTTGCTGCAGGTGTGCTTGATGAGTTTTTAGAGCAAGGATATCAACCCTTTAATCGGTATTTTGGAGTATCAGCTGGTGCTACAAATGTGGCAGCCTATTTATGTAAGCAGCCAACACGCAACTACAAAGTGATCACCGATTACTCCTGCAGGCCAGAATTTATTAATCTCGCACGTTTTATCAAAGGCGGCCATCTATTTGATTTAGATTGGCTGTGGCAAGAAACAGTTCGTGAAATCCCCTTGAATACCGACGAATTCTCGCAATCTCCTTACGATTTTTATATTGTTGCAACGGCAATAGATTCAGGTAAAGCTCACTATTTGCAAGCAACGGGCAATGAAATGGTTGAGCAATTAAAAGCCTCTTGCGCCATCCCAATCGCTTATCGGGATTACCCAGCAATAAACGGGATCGCAATGACCGATGGTGGCGTTGCCGATTCTATTCCGGTAAAAAAAGCCTATGAAATGGGTGCATCAGAAATAACAGTTATCCTCTCCCAACCTTTAGGCTATCGTAAAAAAGACAACAAAGTACCGTGGTTAACTAAACAACTCTATAAACAGAGCCCAGCGCTTGCAGAGGCCGCCATACAGCGTTCTAAAAATTATAATGACAGTATTGATTTTTTGCACAATGCTCCGTCAGATTGCAAAATAAATATTATTGCACCACCAACAGGGTTTAAAGTCGGCCGCACCACTAAAAATCGAGCTATACTCAATTCAGGCTATCAAATGGACATAAGTGAAGCTAAAAGTTACTTGGATAACCCTAGATTTGGTAGCAATGGTTATGAGCGATAAAACCATTCCAAACAGATTGCCCGAAGTCAAAATTGCATTTACTCATACACCCAAAGCTATTGAAATTATAAAATATGTTTATGGTGAACGTTACTCAACGTGCTTGAGCATACACAGGTAATACAAGAAGGGTTATTAATAAACAGCGTGGACTCAGAAGAACTACATAGTGATACAACCTGAATTTACATCTAATTCAAGCTATTAATTTTTAAACCCGCGAGTTAATGTAGTAAGGAATTATGTGTTAATGGCTTATTGTCAAAAAATAGATTATGTTTAGGCATAGTGCTTGCTTGTGTTTTTGTGTACGTACTAAATAAATTAAGGTTTTTTGTGAATTTTCTTCGATGCTTTCATAATATAGTCTCTGATCAACAGCTTAGCTTTGATCAAAAAATTGCAGACTTACTTGCTTTTGGGCTCGATGTTTTTCAGCTCGATTTGGCTATTATCAGCCGCGTAAAAAATAATTCTTACACTGTTTTACATGCTATTACCCCTGACAATTCTCTTGCTATTGGTACTGAGTTTGAGTTAAACGGCACCTATTGTACACATACTTTGTTGGCCAACTCTGCACTGGCATTTCATAATGCGTCGCAAAGTAGTATTGTAAATCATCCTTGCTATATTAATTTCCAATTGGAGGCGTATATTGGAGCGCCTATACGAATAGGTACTGACGTATTTGGAACTGTTAACTTTTCATCAGCTCAAGAATGCCCCCCTTTTAGCGATGAAGCTTATGATTATATTGAATTACTAGCTCAGTGGTTGGGCTCAGAATTTGCGCGCAATCAGGATAAAGTTAATCTCACTAAAAATAGTGACACCTTATTGAAACTTGAAAGCGTTGCAAATATAGGCACATGGGAAGTCGACCTAATAGACAATAGCATTTTTTGGAGCCAGCAAACTCGACGTATTCATCAAGCCGAAGAAGGCTATACTCCAAACATGGAAACAGCCATTGAATTTTATAAAGCGGGTAAAAGTCGAGATAGCATTAATAAAGCGGTAGAAAATGCGGTATCTAAGGGTGAAAAATGGCATTTAGAGCTGGAAATAGTTACCGCAAAGCAGCAAAATATTTGGGTGTCGACTTTTGGAGAGGCCGAGTTTAACAACGGCAAATGTGTGCGATTATTTGGTACTTTTCAAGATATAACTGAAGCCGTTAAGTTACGCGAAGAGTTAAAACAAAAAAAAGCACTTGCAGAACAACTCCTCCAAGACCGAAGTATGCTGTTTGCCAAAATTAGTCATGAGCTTAGAACCCCGCTTAATGGTATTACGGGAATGTTAGCGACTCTCATTGATGAACACGATTATGACAAGCGGGCAGAAAAAATTAAAGTCGCCCTTCGAAGTGCTGACATTTTATTAAGTATTATTAATGAAGTACTCGATTTTTCAAAAATAAATCATGGTGAGTTAAAACTGGAGCCTCACCACTCTCTACTTAAAACGGTATTTACCGATTTGGTTTCTTTATATTCGGTATTGTTTAGTAATAAACACATTGAACTGCTAGCCACTAATCTCATTCCTAATGATGTTTGGGTATACTGCGACACCTCTCGATTAAGCCAAATTGTCTCTAATTTACTAAGTAACGCGTTAAAATTTACAGAGCATGGATCTGTTTCTCTCTATTCGCAATTAGCATTAGACACAAAACACTCTTTACTTACCATTAAAATAACCGACACGGGTCGCGGCATGAGTAAAGCGTATTTAAACTCATTATTTAAGCCTTTTACCCAAGAGGTTGATGCTAACAACAATAAAGGCGGCACCGGATTAGGTTTAGCAATTGTTAAAGAACTCGTTGGTTTTATGAATGGCAAAATTGAAGTAACGAGTGAGGTTAATGTGGGTACGTGTTTTACCTTAACTATCCCGATTGAACTTGGCAAACAACAAATACAGACACCGAGTCTTAAATTGATTAATAATCATGGTGCCAAATTATCAGTACTGGTGGTTGATGATAACGAAATAAACCGCCTTGTATTAGAAGCTGCGCTGGATAAGTTTAATATAAAATCAGACTTTGCCATAGACGGCCAAGACGCAATTTTAAAGTGCAAACAAAAGCATTACGATCTTATTTTTATGGATTGTATTATGCCAATACTTGATGGTTTTGAGGCTACCAAACAATTAAGATCTAATAACATTTGTAGCCCCAAAAGCACATATATCGTCGCTCTGACGGCTAATGCTTCTTCCCAAGATAAACTAAGCTGTAAACAAGCGGGCATGGATATGTTTATAGCCAAACCATTTAAGCTTCCAGCAATAGAAGAAGCAATTACAAATACATTAAAAAGGCTGAGCGTAGCCACATTATAATAACGAGTGTCGCTCAGATTAACTTGCACTAGAAAACAAAGGATCATTATGACAAATAAAATTATTGGTATTGTACTTATTGTTATTGGTATCGCACTGGCAATATGGGGCTATGACGTTTATGACTCAGCAGCCTCTCAGGTTACCCGCGCATTAAACGGCGAAACACCTATGGAAGCCTGGCTTGGCTTTATTGGTGGCGCAGTCTGTATTTTAGTGGGTATTACCCGACTTAAATAGCGCTCAAAAAAGCCGCCTTTGGAGAGGGCGGCTTGGGTGAACAAACAGCTATGGGTGAGAGCTGTTATATCAAGAGACTTTAAGCTAAAACACTATTAAGCAGCGCTTTGCTCTGCATCGGGCGTTTGACGAATTAAATAGTCAAACGCACCTAGGCTTGCTGTTGCGCCCGCCCCCATCGCAATAATAATTTGCTTAAATGGCGTAGTGGTTGCATCACCTGCAGCATAAACGCCTTGTAACGATGTTGCGCCTTTGGCATCAATGAGTATTTCACCAAATTGGCTCAGTTCAAGGTCGCTGTCTTTCAACCATTCGGTATTAGGTATTAAACCAATTTGTACAAATATACCGGCTAAGTTCAACTGTTTACTCTCGCCGCTAAGGCGGTCGGTATAACTTAACCCCGTTACTTTTTTGCCATCACCAAGTACTTCCGTGGTTTGGGCGTTTTTAATAATAGTGATGTTTTTTAAGCTATTAGCTTTACGAATAAGTACCTCATCGGCGCGTAACGTATCAGCAAATTCAAGCACAGTAACGTGTTCAACTATATTGGCTAAATCAATTGCCGCCTCAATACCTGAATTACCACCACCAATAACCGCAACCGGTTTACCTTTAAATAGAGGCCCATCACAGTGCGGGCAGTATGCAACGCCATGGCCTTTATACTGTTGCTCACCGGGTACATTCATTTCGCGCCAGCGTGCACCGGTTGCTAGTACGAGTGATTTTGCTTTTAATACAGCGCCATTTTCTAAAGTAATATCATACCCATTACTGCCTTTTTGCAGGTTTGCCGCGCGTTGGTTGTGCATAACATCAACATCGTATTCTTTAACGTGTTCTTCCAACTGAGCCACCATTTTTGGCCCTTGCGTTGCTTTAATTGAAATAAAATTTTCAATCGCTAATGTGTCAGCTACCTGGCCACCAAATCGTTCGGCAACCACCCCCGTATTTAGCCCTTTACGTGCAGAATAAATAGCTGCCGAAGCACCAGCTGGCCCACCACCAACGACAAGTACATCAAACACCGACTTTTCATTGAGTGATGCTGCTTGGCGCTGTGCACCTTTGCTATCCACTTTATTTAAAATATCAGTGAGGCTCATGGCCCCTTGGCTAAAAGGTTCACCATTTAAATAAACAGCAGGTACAGCCAGTATGTTTCTTTGCTCAACTTCCTCTTGAAATAATGCCCCATCAATCATGGTGGCTTTAATATTACTATTTGTTGCTGCCATAGTATTAAGTGCCTGCACAACTTGCGGGCAGGTTTGGCAACTCAAGCTAATATACACTTCAAAATTGAGTGTTTGCTCAAGTGTTTGTATTTGTTCAATGTCATCTTTACTTGCTTTACTAGGGTGACCACCCGTATGTAATAGCGCTAAAACTAAACTAGTAAATTCGTGCCCCATAGGTACACCTGCAAAGGTAATATGGGTGTTTTTTTCTGGTGAATGCACCACCATAGAAGGCCTGCGGGCGCTAGTATCGGGATTATTTATTACACTAAACTTATCGCTTAGTGACGCTAAATCGTTTGCAAGACTTTCTACTTCTGTTGATTTTTTGCTGTCGTCCAAGGCGATAAGCAGCTCAACAGGCTGAGTCAGCGATTCAAAATGGCTTTTTAGTTGGTTCTTTATGTTGTTATCTAACATGGCTTAGCCCCTTAAGGAAAATTAAAACAGCAAGGTTCCCATGCCATCAGTGCATGTGCGAAATTTTAGAAACGTGTGATGGCGTGGGAAAGTGCCCAGTGAACCTATACAGGCTCACTGGTATTAGAGTCATGTTCTACTCTAAATTTTTAGTTAGTGGTAAGGTTTAAATCTTACCAACTAGGTCTAGTGAAGGTGCTAATGTGTCTTCACCTGGCTGCCAAGATGCAGGACAAACTTCGCCATCATGTGTTGCAATGTATTGCGCTGCTTGTACTTTACGAACTAACTCTTTAGCACTACGACCAATGCCTAAATCATGTGTTTCAACAACTTTAATTTCGCCTTCAGGGTTCATTACAAATGTACCGCGAAGTGCTAAACCATCATCTTCAATCATGACACCAAAGTTACGTGTAATGCGTCCTGTTGGGTCACCAATCATTGGGTAAGTAATTTTACCGATGGTGTCTGACGTGTCATGCCATGCTTTGTGCGTAAAGTGTGTATCAGTTGATACTGAATAAACTTCAACGCCCATTTCTTGTAACTGTGCGTAATGATCTGCAAGGTCACCTAATTCAGTTGGGCATACAAATGTGAAATCTGCAGGGTAAAAGAAAAAGATAGACCACTTACCTAATACGTCTTTTTCAGTGAGTTCTACAAAGTCACCATTGTGGTAAGCTGTTGCATTGAAAGGTTGTAATTTTGTGTTAATCAATGAAGTGCTCATAGTATTCCTCATTTATGTTTAGTGTATTTAAAAAGTTAACGCCTTGTGCGTTGGCTTGATTAATACAATAAGGCCATTGAGAAATTAAATAAAATTGATTGTTTAGATTGAAACAATCGATTTTTAAGATTGAAAATCCAAGGAGTGATCTACTGCTTACTTTTAAGCGTTAAAGCAGTTATAACTCAACTACCACTCATAGTCAGTTGCGCTATATAGATTTTAATAAGATTACACTGCACATCCTTGCTACAATAACGTGGTTTACATTACACAACCTTCAAAGGCATTTCATTTATGGAAAAATTCGTCAATCACATTCAACTTGGCTATTTGGGCTTATTGCCATTTTTAGGCTGTGTGGGCTGGCCACTCATGGTTGGCAGTAACAGTGTAAATTTAGAGTTTTTTAGTTTTTACAGCATTGCTATTTTAGCGTTTATGGCGGGTAATTTATGGCATGCAGGCCAACAAAGCTTTGCCGATGCGATTAAAGCAGTGCTACCGGTCATTCCTATTCCGTTTTTATCATTCTTACCGATTGAGTGGATGCTTGCGTGGTTAGGCGCGAGTTTTTGGTTAGTACTGATTTTTGAAAAGGCCACAATACAGTGGCAGGGTCATCATAAAGATTATCAAAAAATGCGTTTTGTGCTCACATCAGTGGTATTTGTGTGTCATATCTTAATTATTGGTATGAGTATTTACCCTAAATAACACGCCATGGCTTAACCATTGGTCTGTAATAGGGTAACATCCGCGCACTGTATTGAGAGGACACACCATGATAGACCAATTACGCCAACAGCTTACTGACCTTGGTGAGAATTTTGTAGAAAAAAACGCGGCTTTTAAAATTAAAGTGATCCCGTTTTTTTGTGCTATTAGCATAAAAAAAGATCATAAAAGTGAGGGGCGCCTTTCTTTTTATTCAAATCAGCTCATTGAAATATTTATGGTGGTGTTGTTTGTTTTATTTGGCTTAGCCATTTACGACCCTCAAGCCGGTTTTACTCATGGCCCTATTCATATTGTGTTTGCTATTTTGATTACCTTTAACTTAATTCTTAAACAAGTTGCCATTGAAGGGTTAAAAACGCGTTTAGCTATGTATAGGTTACATCAACAGCTGATTAGTACACCGCATTCTGACACATCGCCTGTTACTAATAAAAACATATAATTTAATATGTACTTAAACCCAAATTGGAACATACTCACGGTAGGTGATGGCGACTTATCGTTTTCAAACGCGCTTTATAACCACATTAAACCGCAAAAGTTAGTTGCCTCAACCTATGATGCAGCTGCAACTCTTACAGAAAAATACCCCGATAACGCGCTTGCTTCACTTAAAGCACATAACGTTAATGTGCTTAATGAATTTGATGTCACCAACACACAATGTTGGCAACAACTAGCCGAGCACCTAAACAGCTTTGATGTAGTGATTTTTCAATTTCCACTTATTCCTGCGTTTATTGGTCGCGACGCATTTGAGAAAAATACACGTAATAACAGCATGAACGTGCTTAACCGTGCGTTACTGCATCAGTTTATAAAATATGCCAATGAGTTTGCCTTGACCCCTCAAGGCCCGGGGTTATGTTATATAACCTCAAAAGATGTTAAACCGTATCGTGAGTGGAATATTGAGGGGAGTTTAAATACCCATTTAAACGCGGCATACCAAGGACAAATGCCATTCGATATCAGTCGCTTTGATGGCTATAAAATTCGCAATGTCGACCGTGACAAACACGTCAAAGACACCAGCGGTATTACCTATGTATTTAGTGAAAATACACCACCCGAATTAAGTGATATGTTAACAACCCCGAATTATCTAACTGATGATTATTGCCCGCTTTGTCGTGTGGGGCCGTTTTTAGCGGATGAGGATAAAAACAAACATTTTTCCGCTAAAAAACACCAGCAAATGCTCAAACTAGAACAAGACTGGCAGCAATGGTTAACCGCGTTTTATAAGTCAAATTAATCACAGATTGCGGCGAGCTTAATTAAATCAGCTGCTTTTTCTGCAATGGCTATTACCCCAGCATTGGTATTTCCGGTAATAATACTGGGCATAATAGAGGCGTCTACCACCCGTAAATTTTGCACACCGTGAACACGTAATTCGCTATCAACCACAGCCATATCGTCTTGGCCCATTTTGCAGGTTCCTACGGGGTGGTATTCTGTATCGGCTGTTTGCCTAATAAACTCAATAAGCTGCCTATCATCATTAATATCAAGCGGATATACCATATCTGCACGAATAATATCAAACGCTTTGCTTTGCATTATGCTCAATGTTTTTTTAAGCCCAAGTAGCATAACCTGTAAATCATCGGGGTGGCTTAAATAATTAGGATCAATGAGTGGCGCACTTAAAGGGTTGGCATCCGCTAAACGAATAGTGCCGCGGCTTTTAGGGTGCATTATGCTGCTATGAATACTGTATCCATGGCCATAATGCAGTTTACGGCTGTGATCGTCCACCAGCCCAATAACAAACTCAAGTTGCACATCGGGCACAATAGAATCTGTAAATAAGTTTATAAACGCATGCGATTCGGCAAAGTTACTGGTTAGCTTTCCTTCGCGTTTGGCAAACCAATCAACGCATCCTTTTGCAATATTAAACGCACCACTGGCACTTATTCCAAATGTGCCTTGCGAATATTTTGCTTTGTATAATGGCACAACGGTTAAGTGATCGTGCAAATTACTGCCTACACCTTCTAATGGCGTTACAAGCTCAATGTTATGCTGCTTTAAATGATCTGCAGGCCCCACTCCCGATAACATTAAAAGGTGTGGGGAGTTAATAGCACCGGCACTTAAAATAACTTCTTTATGGGCATTGAGCACATAGCTTTTATTATTAACTGCAACTGTTACACCAGTTGCAGATTTCCCGCAAAAATTAATTTTATGCACCTGCGCGTCAGTGAGCACGGTTAAGTTTTTACGAGCTAAATTAGGTGTTAAGTACGCTTTTGCCGCACTGCAACGCTCCCCTTTATGTTGAGTGACCTGCGATAACCGCGCACCTAGCTGTTGCTGCGCATTAATATCGTCATTAAGGGCCACTCCTTGCTCTTGGCATGCTTTTAAAAACAGCTGATTAACTGGGCTTGGTAAACTTAGCTCTTGCACATGTAAGGGGCCATTTACACCATGATATGGGCTGTTGGTAAAGGTTTTGTTGTTTTCAGCTTTGATAAAATAAGGCAGCAAACTGGTATAATCCCAGCCGGTATTTCCCATAGCGGCCCAGTTGTCGTAGTCTTTTTTATTCCCTCTTATGTACACCATGGCATTGATTGAACTTGAACCACCAAGCACTTTACCTCTGGGCATAAACCCACAGCGGTTATTAAGCTCTTTTTGTGGCACCGTATTGTAATGCCAGCTATTAATGCCATAAGGAACACTAGCTGCAACTCCCACAGGCATTTGCACCATAGCACTTTGGTCACGGCCGCCGGCTTCAATTAAACACACACTTACATTTTTATTTTCAGATAATCGCGAGGCAACAACACAGCCGGCACTGCCTGCGCCAATCACAATGTAATCAAATGAGGTGGTATGCATAAAAAATCTCCCATTAAAAAAACTACTTTGCATGGATTATCTACTGAAAACTTGATATTTTTAGACACCTCTCCACTAATGCAATTGTTATGAGCAGTCTAATTAAAGCCACTTCTTTGCAGGGAATTGATACATTAATTACCGAACTAGGTGGTGATACAACAAGCATTATGCGCCATTGCGCCATTGAGGTAGCGTTAAACTCCCTTGAAACACAAAGCTTAACTTATCGCCATTATGCTGAGCTTTTAGAATACTGCGCTCATAGCTTAAACTGCCCAAGTTTTGGCCTTAAACTCGCTAGCAAACAAAGCTTTGATATTTTAGGGCATATCGCTATCGCTGCTAAAAGTGGAACTGATTTAGGTGAAGCGCTAACGTGGGTAATTAAATACCTACACTTACATACACCCGCACTTAATTTAACCACGCATACACTTGAAGATGACCAAAATATATTTTTATCATTCGAAATAAAACTCAAGCCATTACCTGTTATAAATCAAATTATTGAATTAACAATTGCACTGGCGCTCGCCACCTTAAAAAAAGTGAGCCAAAATCAATGCAAACCCATTAAGGTATTTTTACCGCAAAAGCTTGATGCAAATCTACGCGCTTACCATCAGCACTTTGGCTGTCACGTTATTGAACACAGAAACAGCGCCGGTATTTTAATCGCCAAAGACGATTTATTATTGCCGCTTAATGTTTCTGATCAACACAAAGTACAAGCCGCATTAAACTTTTTAGCCGCTAATAATGCGCATACTCAGTCGTTACCTTCGCAAGTAAGTGCACTTATTCGACCCATGCTGCCCCTTTTTCAATGCTCAAACCAAACGATAGCAACGGCACTTAATATGCACCCACGGACCTTGCACCGTGAACTTAAAAAACATAACACCAGTTTTGTAAAACTAAAAGATGCCACTCGCCGCGCATTATGTGAACACTATTTAATGCAAAACCAATTTTCTATTTCACATATTTCCGAGCTGTTAGGTTATCAAGAACAAGCCACATTAAGTGCCAGTGTAAAACGCTGGTTTAACTGCTCTGCCCGCGCATTTAGAGCAAAACATTGTTAAACTGCAAAGCTGCGTAAAATACATAAAAAGGCTAAACATGAATTTTGTGATTGTAGGTACCAATTTTATTAGCGACACCCTACTCGATGCGGCAAGTACTCTGAGTAATTTTAATTTATACGGTATTTGCTCTCGCCAAATAAGCAGCGGCGAGCGCTTTTTAGCTAATCATCCAACAAATACCGACGCTAAAATTTTTACCTCTATTGATGCTGTGTGCCAAGATGAACAAGTAGACGCAGTTTATATAGCTGCGCCCAATAGCCTGCACAGTGCGTATGCAATACAGTGTTTAAAAGCGGGCAAACACGTACTTGGCGAAAAACCTTCAGCAGCAAATAGTCATGAGCTTACGGCTATTTTAACAGCTGCTCAAAAACATCAACGTTTGTACATGGAAGCGATGATGACAACGCATTTACCTAACTTTGCTGTTTTAAAAAACGCATTAAAAAGAATTGGTACACCGCGTAAATTTATTGGCCAATTTAGCCAATACTCGTCACGTTACGATAAGTTCAAAAACGGTGAGCGCCCTAATACCTTTTTACCTGAATTTGCAAATGGCGCATTAGTAGACTTGGGTATTTACCCACTTTATTTACTTATAGCACTGTGGGGCGCACCAAACAGTGTGCACGCCAGTGGCGTATTGCTAGAAACCGGTGTTGATGGTGCCGGCGATGTACTTTTAAATTATGCAGATAAACAAGCGGTAATTAGTTATTCAAAAATATCGCAGGGCGAGAACATCACCGAAATACAAGGTGAGTTAGGTCGTATTCGTATTGAAGCTGTATCGCAGCTTAAAAAAGTGGAATTCATCGCTAATAATGGCCAAAAAGAAACAATAAGTGCAGATTTTGATGAGCATTTTATGAAGTATGAAGTTGCGCACTTTATTGAGATGATTGAGCAAAACACATTAGAGTCACATATTAACAACCACCAGCTTTCACGCGATGTGATGACGGTACTCGATACCGCCCGCGCGCAATTGGGCGTTATATACCCTGCAGATAGTAAAGCTGAACTATAAATTTTTACTCAATGAGTCAGCCCTCATTACCTGCCACCTCAATCTTAAAAAGAGTAACGCTTTTTTATTCAGCCCAGTGATAGCCTCTCATCACTGGGAACTCCATGTAAAACGTTAATTTACATTTACCTGCGTAGGTAAAAGCAGGTAATATGCGCCGCAATTAAGTGGCAATTTTTAAGGACGACCATGCAAAAATCAACCAAAGAGCTATTACTGGCTATTTTATGCATATTGCTTGCAATGATCACTATTCAGTCTGGGGCTTCACTGGCTAAGCAGCTTTTCCCTATTGTTGGCCCTGAGGGCACAACGGCCTTACGTTTAGGTTTTTCTGCCGCTATTCTTTGTTTAATTTTTAAACCTTGGAGACACTTTCCGGTTGCAAGCCAGCGTTTACCCATCTTAATTTATGGTTTGAGCCTAGGCGGCATGAACATTCTATTTTATTACGCCATTGAACGTATTCCACTGGGTATTGGTGTTGCGCTTGAATTTACCGGGCCCCTTGCCGTTGCGTTATTTTCATCAAGACGAAAGCGTGATTTATTTTGGGTTGCCTGCGCAATAACCGGAATATTATTACTGTTACCCGATATGAAAGGCCAAGAAAGTTTAGACCCAATTGGCGTGATTTTAGCGCTTGCAGCGGGTGCGTGTTGGGCAGGTTATATTTTATTTGGTAAAAAAACCGGCAGCCAAAGCTCTGGTGGAGCAACAGTAGCGATGGGTATGACCATTTCAGCTATTGTGCTTGTACCTTATGGTGGTATATCACAAAGTGCTGCATTTACTTGGGATATTATTCCGTTAGGTATTGCCATTGCGGTACTCTCAAGTGCCTTACCTTATACTTTAGAAATGATCACGCTGCGTAATATGTCGCCGCAAGGGTTTAGCATTATGATGAGCCTTGAACCCGCTATTGCAGCACTCGCTGGCTTAGTTATTTTAGGTGAACTACTTAGCATTTGGCAGTGGCTCGCTATTTTATTAGTTATCATTGCCTCGGTTGGTAGCTCAACGTCAAACAGTAAAAAGCAGCCAGTTCCTGCTTAATATTTAATTAAATATTAAGCTACTGAGACACAAAACCCACGCTATTTGCTTGGGTTTTGCAGTTAAGTCATTCACTATTTTATAGGGGATGGCTGACCATGTGGGCTTGAACGCAAATATTGCTTTGGTGCTTGTACTTGCGCGCCCAACTCGGCCGCAGCATGCCAAGGCCAATGTGGGTTATATAAAATCCCCCGCGCTAAAGCGACACCATCAGCACGTTCATCACTGATAATACTTTCAGCTTGCTGCGCCTCGGTAATTAAACCCACCGCGATCACTGGCATATTCACAACCTGTTTAATGGCGGTTGCAAACGGCACCTGAAAATTCTTAGCAACAGGTATATCTTGCTCAGGGCTTAAACCCGCAGTGCTTACATGAATAAAGTCACACCCTAACGCGTCAAGCGCTTTTGCCAGTTCAATTGATTGCGGTAAATCCCAACCACCATCAACCCAATCGGTTGCTGAAATACGTAAACCCACCGCTTTATTGCTTGGAAATGCCGCTCTTACAGCTTTAAATACGTCGAGTAATAATCGCATTCTATTTTCTAGGCTACCACCGTATTGATCATCACGTTTGTTTGTCAGCGGCGATAAGAACTGGTGTAGCAAATAACCGTGTGCGCCATGTATTTCTATTAAATCAAGGCCCAACTCGTCAGCGCGCTTTGCCGCATTAACAAAGTCACTTATGAGCGAATCTATATCATCTTGGTTCATCGCTTTGGGAATGGGGCTGTTTTCATCATAGGCAATGGCTGATGGCGCAACCGTTTGCCAACCATTGAGGTGATCGGGCATAAGTGCCCCACCGCCATCCCATGGTTTATCGGTTGACGCTTTACGACCTGCATGGGCTAATTGAATACCAATAGGCATTGGGCTGTATTGTCTTACGGCCGTTAAACTTTTTGCTAATGCAGCTTGGGTTGTATCATCCCATAATCCTAAATCGGCGTAACTAATTCGCCCTTCGGGATTAACGGCCGTCGCTTCTAAAATAAGTAAACCCGCTCCGCTTAAACTCAATTGCCCTAAATGAATGGTATGCCAGTCACTTGCAGCGCCATTGTTGGCCGAGTACTGGCACATGGGTGCAATAATAATTCTATTCTCTAGGCTTAACTTACCAAGTGACAATGGTGAAAACAGCTTTGACATTATAAATCCTCATATAACTGACTCACAGCCACAACTAAATTGTGCTGTTCGTGTTATCAATAATTAAACATGTACTATAAAGATTATGGGGGGGAATATTCATTTTTATAGTGTTTATAAAAATATAAGTAATGACGTTTTAAACTATTCATTATCCAGTTTTTATCTATATTAGGCACAATTATTATTTTGGTTGATTTTAAAGCAACGCCTTTGTTTGTTTAATATACAGCGTGAAACACTCAAATTCATATTTATATTTTTATTCTAGAAAAGTGAATTAAAATTCATATTTTTATTTCCATCACTAAAACACCCTGCTACTATTAGCGCTCATTTATAAACACATTTTATTGAACTAGGATCACTTTTTATGTTTAAACCAAGCCTGTTAACCTTGGCTGTATCAAGCGCACTGAGCAGTGTACTGTTTAGCTGCCATGCAGCCGCTCAAGAGCAAGTTATTGAAAAGAACAAATCGCTTGAAGTTATTGAGGTTACAGCAACGCGCCGAAGTGGCTCAATTCAAGCTGCGCCTCTTAACATTACCGCGCTCGATGCTGATGTAATGAAAGATCAAAACATCAGTGAGCTGGCCGATGTAGCACGTTGGGTGCCAGGTTTAACAATTACAGATCAAGGTGGCCGTGCCGGTTCACCTATTATAGTCCGTGGTTTAAATACTAATTCATCAGGCCCTTCATCAGATGGTGGCACTGTTGCCACATATATTAATGAAATTCCAGTATCGGTCGATATGCGCCTTGTTGATGTAGAGCGCGTGGAAGTGCTTATTGGGCCACAAGGCACATTATATGGAGCTGGTACATTAGGCGGCGCTATTCGCTATATGCTTAAAGAACCAGAGCTTGATTTCACCTCAGGGGAAGTATTTGGTGATGTTTTTCAAACTCAAGAAAGTGATTCGGTCGGTGGTGAAGCGGGCTTTATCTTCAATTTACCATTAATTGAAGATAAACTGGCTGTTCGTACCAGCTTAAATATTTATGAAGACCCAGGGTTTATTGATTACGCCTACACCGTTCGTGAACCAGGTGTATCGATTACCGACCCTGATTGGGCAAACCTTGATGCAGTCAACAGCAATCTTAAAAATGTAAAAGACGCCAACGGTGAAACAACCACAACTGGCCGTATTTCATTGCGTTACAAAGCAAATGAGTCATTTGAAGGCACATTAAACTACTTCTATCAAAAGCAAGACACCGAAGGCCGCTCAATTGTTCATCACAACAGCCTTAATGCTAACAATGGCTTAAATGATCGCATTGGCAAATACGAGTCAGCGTACCGTTATGAAGAGCCACGGATAAAAGAAGACCAATTACTAAGCCTTGAACTAAAAGCCGACTTAGGTTTTGCTGAGCTGGTCTCAGCTACCGGTATTTCTCAATTTGACGCCGATGGGCAACGTGATCAAACTGATCTTTTAATTCGCTTAGACTATGGCTACGAAGAGTTTCCTTCGTTTTCAGCCTTTACTCGTGAAATTGACGAAAAAGACACCTTTACCCAAGAACTGCGTTTAGTCTCACAAAGTGATAGCGATTTAAGCTGGATTGTTGGTGGTTTTTACAACAAAACTGACACCGATGCATCAAGCAGAGAGTACACACCTGGGTTTGATCAGTTCGCGGTTGATAATTTCGATGGCGCACAATTTAGACCAGACTCTTTAGAATATTTAGAAATTACTGGCAGCAATGTCACTGAATCAGCGCTTTTTGGTGAAGTGGGTTACCAAGTAACCGATAAACTCGACATTACCATTGGCGCGCGTTTTTACGAATACGATGTTGAGTCAAAAGCGGCTTTTGACTTCCCATTAGCAAATACCCTGTATGAAGGTGCTGCACCTGATGCAATCTCAATTAATTTTGAAGAAAACAAAGCAGGCGACAACGGTAATCTATTTAAATTTAATGCTAAGTATCAGTTTACTGATACTGTAATGGGATACGCCACTGTTAGCGAAGGCTTTAGAATTGGCGGCTCAAATGGCCTAGTGCCTTGTCCTGTGCCCTTACCTGAGGATCAACAAACAGGCTGTGGTACACCTGATGAAATGCTGTATGAAGCAGATACCACAACTAACTATGAGCTAGGCTTTAAAAGTACATGGTTTAGAAGCCAACTACACTTTAACGCCGCCCTATTCAATGTTGATTGGGATAACGCACAAATTGCAGGGGCAACAACAGTAGGCCAATTACCGTACCTGTCAAATGCAGGTAGCGCGAATGCGAAAGGGATTGAGATTGCCACGCGTGCAATTTTATCAGACTCATTTACTGCCTATGCAACTTATGCCTATACAAAAGCAGAGCTAACCTCAGACGCACCCTATTTATTTAATGCTGACGGGAGTGATGGTGCGGTAGATGGCGACCGTTTACCAGGCTCGCCAGAGCATCAGTTTTCTATGGGGATTAACTACCAAACAGACGTGTTAAATGATAAAACCTTAGATATTAACTACGGTTTAACTGCACAAAGTGATGTAATTTCAAAAGTAGGCCTACGTGATAATGGTGAAGCACTTCCAGGTTATAGCTTAAGTAATCTTTCAGCTAAATTAACCGCCGATGCGTGGTCGACTACTTTATATGTAGATAACCTATTTAATAAATATGCGGTTACCTCTGTTCGTCGCTCAGATGCGGATATTACAACAGCGAATGGCGCAGACATACAACGTAACTATGGTTACTATGTTAATCGCCCGCTTACTGTAGGCATTAAATTTAACTATAAGTTTGAAATATAATTAAACGATAAGTTTAAGTACAATAAAAAGGCTCAAATTAATTTGAGCCTTTTTATTTGTAAGTACATTATTTATAAGAGTATTCATGCAGCCAAACTTAAAGCAACTACACCAAAGCGCTATAAACAACTTAAACCAAGGCAACATTCAGCAAGCGCATAAAGCACTGGTTGAGCTAGTGACACTGCAGCCTGACTTTGCTGATGGCTACTTTTTACTCGCCATGGTTAATTTACAGGTTGGTCAAATTTATAAAGCGATAAAGCTAATTGAAAAAGCATTAAACTTTACTCAGTCTATTGAATATACAGCGCAACTTGCCAAGTGCTACGCTCTTACCGGCGATTTACAAAAAGCGAAAAGCACCGCCCTCAGCGTTAAGCTTGAACATATTAGTAAAGCACTTGATGCCGATACATTAGGCGTGGCGCTCACCCAAGCGGGTTTACATCAACAAGCAGCTGATTACTTTATATGCGCATTAAGTATAGCTGAGAGGAGTAATACTCGTCAGCCACAGTTTTATTATAACTATGGGGTATGTGCTAAATTTTTAGGCCAGTTTGAAAAGGCGCAGCAAGCGTTTGAAAATGCCATTGCACTGAATCCGCTTCATCATCAAAGTCATTTTGCTTTATCTGATTTAACTAAAGTCACTGAGCAAAATAACCACATAGCGCGACTAAAAAACGCATTTGAACAGGTCAATCATCCCGACGCTAAACTGCATATAGGTCATGCACTGGCAAAAGAATATCAAGACCTAGGCGACTTTTCAGCAGCCTTTGCCGCGTTACAACAAGGTAAAACAGCAAAACACGCTAATAAGGCGTTTGATAATCAAGCGTCTGAGGCACTATTCGCACACATTAAACAGCTCAGTGATAAATACAAAAACCAACAAACAGCTGGTAACCAAAGCTGTGAGCCAATTTTTGTGTTAGGTATGCCACGTTCAGGCACCACATTAGTTGAGCGAATTTTATCAAGCCACAGCGACGTACAATCGGCGGGCGAGCTGCAAGATTTTGGCCTAAGTGTAAAAAAACTCAGCCAAACACCAACGCCTCAAGTACTTGATACAGACACCTTAAGCCAAGCTTACCAGCTTGATTTTGCAAAACTTGGTAGCACTTACCTTGAGGCGACCCGTGTAGTTACCGGTAGCCATAAACACTTTATTGATAAACTACCGTTTAACTTTTTTTATATCGATTTAATTACCAAAGCACTGCCTAATGCTAAAATTATCTGCCTACTTCGCGACCCCATGGACACCTGCATTGGTAACTATCGCCAGCTATTTACCATTAACAACCCGTATTATGCCTACTCCTTAGACTTACTCGATACAGCTAAATTTTACAGCCGCTTTTATAAACTAATACAGCACTTTAGCGCCGTACACAGCAATATTAAACTAGTAAAATACGAAGAGCTCATCGCCGCACCAGAGCAAAAGATAAAAGAGTTAGTGAGCTATTGTGACTTAGACTGGCAACCACAGTGCCTTGATTTTCATTTAAACACCGCACCGGTATCAACCGCCAGCAAAATGCAAGTACGCCAACCGCTTAACAACAAAGCCATAGGCCGATGGAAAAAGTTTAAGCCCCATACAGATGAAGCGCAGGCTTATTTAGTTAAGGAAGGAGTTTTAGGTTTAATTAAATAACAAAAAATATTACGTGGACGGATAGTTCAGTGTGATTAATTTGAAAGTTAGCGGATGGATATAAATTTTTAGGCTGAATGTATTTGAGGTTTTTTCTCTGTTAACTGACCCTCTTCCACTTAAGGAAAACCCCAACGCTACCATAAAAAGCTAATAAAAAGTAATACGCCAATTACTACAGCAACTATAAATAAGTATTTACCAAGCTTAGCATTATGTTTAAGAGATTCTTGATGTTTAGCCTTAAGCATAAGTAATTGTGCTTCGCTTAAATCGGAACAATGCGTACATTTATCCAAGAACTCAGAATAATACAGTTCACACCTATCACATCGTTTTTGTTTAGGTTGCTTAGATCTCCATGATATGCTCATCCCTAAAGACATTATAACTTCCACTCGAGAGTACCAGCGTACTCAACCTTAACCAGCCTACCATTTAATAACGCAGGCTTAAATCGCCATAGTTTTAAAGCCCGTAAACCTTCCTTTTCAAATACACCTTTTGGGGCAGATTCAATTACTTCAACTCTTTCTAACGCACCAACTTCATTCACTATTGCTTTAAATTTTATGTAGCCCTCTACGTTATTTTTAGCCGCATCTTCAGGATATTTTGGTTCAATCTTCACAACCCATTTTGCAGGTGAATCTGTTTGCGCATTGGTATATACAGTACTTGAATTTGCCGCTTTATCAGTACTATTACAACCAACCAGTAAAAGGACTAAAAATATAGTTATGTACTTCAAAGACTACCCCTAAAAATATAGCTCAATAAAATATACAACTAGTGGTTAAGTCTACTAAGGTGTTCAGCAACTCCAATACCAATGAAAAATATAACAACACTTAAAATTCCAAAACCTAGATATTTGAAGAATTTCTTCACCATAACTCCTTGTACATATAACCGCTTTATCAGTTAACACTTTCCAAATTCAAGCGTGAAAATGCCCTCATTTTATTAACTTATATTAATAAAAAATAGTGTAAGTTATTGCCAGCTATAAATTTTATGCTTAATGTAGGTTATTTCGCTATGTAAAAAAGGGAGGGTTTCTTTTTATTCTTACTAAGTTAAAAACGACTCACCTGAATGATCGTTCATCGCTCTTTGCCGAAGTATGCCTGTGTGCTATGAGAGGACATTGAGCACCATAGTCACTTGTTAGCATTAAAACTCTGATACTTATTCCGTGCGATAAAAAACCATACAGAAAAGCAGCCTGCGCATAAGTACCCGAAAAAAATCAAAAATGTAGCACTATTGATTTTTATACCTGTTGATACCGAGGCAACTAATAAGAGATTAGCTGTAAGCCCTGAGAATAGAATACCAACAAGTACATCATTAACGGGCTTTAAGTTTGACGCTGCTATAGAAACACCCAAAAAAGCAATTAAAAACCAATAATGGTTTTCATAAAATTCACCCTGAGATATCAGAATAAAGATCGCCACAACGGTATAAATTAAAAAATTAAGTAGCGATGTTATTTTCAATAGACTATCCAAATTAACTCCTTAATGCTAACGGCAAAAAATTGTTGGCTAAAATATTGAACGGAGTGAAAATAGCCAACTGTATTTTTTCCGTTTTAAGCCCTTGTTAGCATTACACTTTTACCAAACTCGCATTTTTGAAATATTTCTCTGCACGTTCAGCAACATTACTGCAATATTTTTTAGGTAACCAAATATCTATGGCGTTATTACTTTCTGTGAATAAACTAACACAATTATCTGCGAGTTGAATTTTTGTAATATTAGATTTAGCTACAACTTTAGATGAAAAACCATAGCAGCGTGACAACATAGTTGGATTAATTATAACGTTATCACCATCTTCTATTAACGCTTTGTGCGAAGTAGATAAGTTTACTTTATGCTCGATAAACCAGATCACTAAGCAAGCGATAATTATATAAATATACGTTGATTCCACTACCATACTCCTTGTAAGGCTAACGCCCAATTAACAGGCAAAAAATTGTTGGCTAAAATGTGTAGCGAAGTGAAACCGAGCAAACTGTTTTTAGTCCCGCTTAATTGGCTTGATATATATTACTCATTTTATTGGATTTTTATTTAACCGTAGTTTTGTTTTAACTACAAGAATTAATGTAGGAAGTTGTAATACCAAGAATGAAAACCCTAAGCCTTTAACTGAAAATTCAGCTGACCCAGTAAAAATAAGAACCATTGATAAAACAAGCCAAATTACAAAGAAAAATAAGCCGTAACCGATCAATGATTTGAATACTATTTGATTATCTGGCGACATACTTTCCTGTACATATCGCTTTGCTAAGCGGAAAATAATGGTTGGCTATAATCGCGAAGCGATGGCCAACTGTTATTTTTCCGTTTAAGCAACTTGTTATAAGCCAATAAATTAGCGACCAGCAGCTTTTGCAGCGGTTTCGATCCAATCCCCCATATTATTATACCCATCGTCCTTGTTCCAAAGATAAGACTTATATGAATTAGTAAGCATCCAATCTCCTTTGATTGATGTCTTACCGTCTCTGTTTTTAATTTTACTTATATCAATTTCTAATAAACCTTTTCCAAGCTCAATACTTTTTTCAATTTCATATTTCACCCATTTACTTTTACAAGTCTTTGAGCCTACTAAGACAACTGTTACAGAGCATCCACTCAATTGCCCATCAATCCACTTTTTTATCTCTGAATCAGTTTGTTTTTTTACTTTTTCCCACACAGCAGAGTCGAAAAAACCAGAACTCTTTCTATCTTGAGTAACCCAACTGTTTCTTACAACATTTGCACGCCAGTTATCTTCCGAAAACTGGAAACTAAAAAATGCTTTTCTAGCCATACTTTATATCCCTTTATTTTTTAAGTTAATGATCTGAATTACCAAATCAATTAATTCTTCAGTCTCAACTTGGTGGTCGCCAAGTTTTTTGAAAAGTTGCTTCATTTCCTTTGAGATGTCTGTATTTTTCTGAATTTCTGAGTTTTGCTCTTCCCATAATTGCTCAGCCATATAACCCGTAGCACCAATAGGAATTAAAAATAACCCTTTATTTTTTGCAATTTCATACTCTTCACGCATTCCGTTAGACAAAACAACGTTGTTATCACTTAGCTTGTTACCAAACATAAATAAGGCGATACCAGCATGATCAATCATGTCTTCTCTATATTTTGTCCACAAAGCTGATAAAGACAGCTCTCCTTCCGTCGATTGTGGGAAAGGTCTTAACACAAGTTGATCTTCAACTTTGGCTTTTGGATTAGTGAACGTCTGCTCTAATACACCTGAGATAACAGAACTGCCAACACCTAAGCCAAAGCCGGAAACAACGCGTAAATTTTGGGAAACTAGAGACCGGCTTAAGCTATATACAAAACCAAGTGCTTCCCTTTCATCCATTTCACCATATTCATGAGCAGCACCAGACATAAAAGCGGTTTTAGATTTATAATTCTGTTCTAGGCGTAGTAATAAATCTGTAATTTCAGAAAAAGCATTGACTAATATTGTTTTTACATTGAACCTTTCTAGATCTTTGATGAAGTAACTTTGCTTTATTTTTTTGTATTCAAAATCAGCTAAACTTTCATCCTTTTCTTGTTCGATAGCCTTAATAAAACAATAATGCCTCCGTTGGCTCCCTTCATACGCGACCCTTACTCTACTTAGGATGTAGTCCAAATTTGGGTCTGTAAAACTAAAACCAATAAAGATGAAAGTTTTTGAAATCAGATCACCTTTCAAATTAGCTAAATACTGATCCATTTTTACGTGATAACGTTCATAATCATCTTTGGTCAAAACCGCTTGATTTGGATGCTCGACATCGCCGTGCATTTTATACACAACAGCATCACGCTTTGGTCTAGTTGTTGATAGATGATCTTTTGTATATTTAACATCAGCTATTTTTCCAGCTCTATCTAAAGCAGATTCAATCATCTTGTCATAATTTGTAGTCCAATAAGTGCGTATTGGTAGCCGACAAAGAATTTTATGATTATCTGTTTCTAATGCTTCTCGTGAAAATTCCTCTATTAGCCTTTGATTAAGCTGGCTACGGTTGTTGCCATTATCATTGCAATGGAATTGTGCAAGCGCTACAAGATCGCTTTCTTTATCAACATCTAAGCCAAGCTCATCCGCTATTGGTCTAAGCAGTTCAGCCCAATTAACAAAACCAGCTCCTGCCGACATTCCAGCTCCAGCAAAAACAGCCACGTTCTCTTCAGGAAGTTCTTTACCTACATCTGATAAAAATGCTTTCTTCTTTAGATCCATTAATACTCTCTCAATTTGATGCAAAAACGATGGCTTA
>NZ_JBQKUL010000041.1:0-39316 GCF_054968565.1 Pseudoalteromonas sp. G5_S1_54_S4
CATGCGTATCCATGCGCTAAAACCCAAAATAAGTGAGCTGCTATTTTATTTCTTTCTGATGAGTAAAAGTTACTGTATTTTACTGACATAAGCGTTCATTTTAGGAAATAATCAACTATGGATACCATAGATAGGAAAATTCTTGCTGAGTTGCAAGTTGATGGCAGGCTCACCCTCTCTGAATTGGCTGATCGTGTTGGGCTAAGCGTGTCACCTTGTCATCGTCGTGTAAAAGAGCTTGAGAAAAGCAAAGCAATTGTTGGCTACAGAACAGAAATATCACCGGAGAAGGTTGGTTTAAACTTTTCTGCGTTAGTATTTATTACTATTAAAGAAGGTGATAAAGTGTCGTTAAGCAAATTAGAGCAAGCGGTGGATGCTATCCCTCAGATCACCAATGCACAACGCTTATTTGGCACCCCTGATTACCTGTTACATGTTGTAACTAAAGATTTAGCCGCGTTTCAGCAACTCTACGATGACAAGCTATCAGCCTTACCGGGTGTACAACGTTTAACCTCAACCATTGTGATGAAAGATATTGTAAGAGCGCGTAACTTGCACTTTTAACAGGTTATGTTTTACACGAACTTTAAAAAGTTAAGGCGATGACGCTGCAAAGCCTATGGCAGCGGGCTTTGCCTAAATAGGTAAAAATAAAGTGTAAATAAAGCTTGTTATAAAGTGTATTGCTGTTATTCTGCTTGCCATCGGGTTGATAGAAAGCCCTGTTTATTTGTAAGTACCTCGTTGTTATTAGTAATAATCCTTCGCGATATCCTCAAGTTAAATGTTTGTTTTCTTCCTGTTAAACGCCTATTTTAAGGCAAATTTTTTATTATTTTTTTAGGATATTATTATGTCTAATACAACTACTGGTACAGTAAAATTTTTCAATGAAGCAAAAGGTTTTGGTTTTATTGAGCAAGAATCTGGCGCAGACGTTTTCGCACATTTCAGTGCTATCTCTGGCGACGGTTTCAAAACATTAGCCGAAGGCCAAAAAGTACAGTTTACTGTAACGCAAGGTCAAAAAGGCCCGCAAGCTGAAAACATCGTTTGCATCTAAATAGTTTTAATTGATGGGTTAGTGTTAACCCATCAATATTTATAAGTTTGAAAGAAGTTTTGTTTTATTTGTTAGTACCCCGTTGTTTTAGTAATAATCCTACGCGATATCCTCAAGTTAACTATTTTTTCGGCTCAATCGCCTCTTTTCAGGCACACTTTAATTAATTTTTAGGATACATATTATGTCTAATACAACTACTGGTTCAGTAAAATGGTTTAACGAAGCAAAAGGTTTTGGTTTTATCGAGCAAGAATCTGGCGCAGACGTTTTCGCACATTTCAGTGCTATCTCTGGCGACGGTTTTAAAACGCTAGCTGAAGGCCAACGTGTACAGTTTACTGTTACTCAAGGTCAAAAAGGCCCGCAAGCTGAAAACATCGTTTGCATCTAATTATAGAGGGAGTGGGCTTTAAAGCGCACTCACCCCGCTTAAACTCGTGTTAAGCAATAAAGCTAATATCATTATGATATTAGCTTTTTTTTTGACAAAAATTTATACAACGTAACCGCTAAAGCCAAGTGCTTTAAAATAAAGCTTTGGAATACCAAATCCACATTCATTCAGTAGTTCACTAAAGCGCATACGATCTAGGGGGTAAAACTCTCTTTCGAGGTTATGCCCCATTTGAGTTTTGCCTGCTTCAGTTAGGCCTAATTGAGCACAGGTGTTTAATTGTGACTCACGTTCAAATGTTGTTTCTGGGCGCATTAAATCAGCAATATAAAGATTCGCTCCTTTTTTAAGGTTAGCTTTAATGCTTTTAAGAATTTGTTTTTTGTCGCCGTTATCTTCTACAAAATGCATCACCAGTAAACATAATACGGCGTCTGCTTTCGCTTTTATTTTATCAACTGGGCTACATTCAATAGTGACACGGCTATCAATACCTTGCTCTGCAAAGCGTTGTTTTGCAATATCGAGCATATCACTAGAGGTGTCTTGGGCAGTAAACTGCCATTTAGGATTCATTTTTGCTAATGCTAATACTTCCTTACCTGTGCCGGCACCAATCACTAAAATGTGTGCATCGTCGCTTAACGTGGTTTGCAGTTGTGCATTGGTTAGTTGATGAAGTAGCTCATAGCCTGGGACTAAACGGGTAATGCGGTTATCATATTCTTGTGCTTCTTCGCCTGTGAAAGTGGGCATGCTGTCTCCTTAAATTACGTTTATGGTGGAGTATCCACCCGGTTTTTTAGCGACATGAATTTGCGTAGCAACGCGTTCGCTCATTTCACTTACATGTGAAATTACACCGACCTTTCTACCTTGCGCTTGCAATGAATCTAGCGCGTCCATGGCAATACTGAGTGTTTCACTATCTAGTGTTCCAAAGCCCTCGTCAACAAATAACGAGTTAATTTGCACTTTGTTCGAAGATAGTGAGGCAAGTCCCAGTGCTAATGCCAACGATACTAAAAACGATTCACCGCCAGATAGTGTATTGACCGATCGTTGTTCATCGGCCATATCGCGGTCGATAATGGCTATATCAAGTGACTCAGCAATTGCAGTGAGCTCATAACGCTTGTTAAGGGTTTTTAAATGGCTATTAGCATAATGCAGCAATATTTTGAGTGTTTGTGTTTGCGCTAAATTACGCATTGTTTTACCTGTGGCATCACCTAGTACTTTATTAAGTAAATGCCATTGGTCAACCTGTTGCTTGAGCTGGCTCAGTTCAGCTTGTTTGCCCTCAAGCGCTTTTGCATTTTGGTTGTGCTGCTCAATCGCGGTGTTGATGGTGAGTAAGCTATTTTGCAATTGTGTTTGCTGGGTATTTAAGTGGTTTTGTTGCTCAATTAGCTGTGCTTCGCTTTGCGTTGGCTGATTATTTTGTTGATGCTGTTCATTAGTTTGTTGCTGTTGCTTTAACGCGGCACTGGCATCAACGACTGCTTGCGATAGTTGCTCGCCTTGTTTTAACTGAGTTTTAATATCGTCGTTGCTGATAGTTAGTAAAAATGTGACTTGCTCATGACTGATATCGCCATGAAGGATGTTAAATTCTTTAAACCAGTCGTTGTAACGCGTTTCAAGCATCACTAACTCTTGGTGGTTATCTGCCAGACGATGCTCAAGGTTTTTAAGCGTGATGGCGTGTTCATCGCGCTGTTTTACGGCACTGTCGTGTGCTTGTTGGCTGGCACTTAATTGGCTTTGGCAGTGTTCTAGCTGTGCTGACAGTTTAGCTTGGTAGTCATCGGCGCTAATAGTTTGGTTATCAAATAAGGCTAAGCGCTGTTGCTGCGTATTATTGTGCTGTTGCTGTGTTTGAGTTAATTCTTCATTGAGCGTGTTAACTCGCTGCTCTGCTTTGGTTATAAGCGGTGTTAGTTGTTGTAACTGTACATTGGCGCTGTCGCATTGTTTTTGACTTTGTTCAAGCTGTGCTTGGATTTGCTGATATTGTTCTACCTGCTGAGCTAAATCGCTAAGCGTTAACGATCCTGCTTGCAATGCGTGCCAAAAATCACTGTGTTCAAAATGTAAATTGAGCTCTTTTATAAGCGCTTCGCTTTGAGTTGCTAGTTCATCGCATTTGTTATTAAGCTGAGATTGCTGATTGCTCAGCTCAACATGCTGTGTATTTAATTGTTGCTGTGTCGCTTGTTCTTTTTTAACTGTGCTTTGTAGCTGGTTAACAGTTTCTTGCAAATTACTGAGCTGTTTTTGCGCCGAAAAATACTGTGTTTTTTGTTCACTTAATTGCTTATAAGTTTCATCAAGCTGCTCAACTGTTAACTCATTAAGCTCGGTTTTAGCCGCTTGCATGGTATTTTTAATTTCCAGCATTTTGGCTTGTGCATCACTAATGGCTTGGCTGTACTGAGCATGCTCTGCCACCAAAACAGCGTGTTGTGTTTGGTGTTGATGAAGCTGTGCTTGAGCATCTTGGTGTTGCTGTTTTTTGCTATTATATGCATTTTCAAAGTCGGTTATTAAGTTTGTAAAAGGTTGGCTTTGATTGCTCGCGAACGGGTGCTCTGTAGCCCCACAAACGGCACACGACTCATTTGGAACCAGTTGTGCGCGTAAATGCTCAACATGCTCACTGGCGCGAAGCCTCGCTTGATTAAGCGCTTGCTCTGCGTGTTTAAGTGCCTGCTCTTTGCTGGTTAATTGCGTAAGCAGCGTGGTTTTAGTGTGTTCACTGTGGCTGAGCTTTTCTGCCACATCACGTTGCTGCTGTAGCGTGAGTTTTAACTCTTGGTTAAACTGCTTATAGCGTGTGCGCTGATCTTTTAAATAATCAATGTTTTTAAGCTTACTGTCGCATTGTTCAATGTTAAATTGAGCGTGCTGCTGGTTTAGCTTATTTAGGCTTTGCTGCTGCGTTATAAGCGTTTGCTCTGCTTTTTCGAGTTGTTTATTTTGCTCGTTAAGTTTTGCTGTGAGTATTGTTTGTTGCTCTGCGTGAGCCTGAGCTTGCTGCTGGGTTGTTTTTAGTTGTGTCTGAGTATTAAAAAACTGCTTAAAACTATGATGAAAATAGTTCCAATCAGTTGCCAATGGCTTTAATTGACTCTGCTCGTTCAACCAGTGCTGATGCCCTGTGATTTGAGTTGTGGCTTGCTCTGCGCTTATTTTGTTTTGTTGTAGCTGCTGTTGTAAATCACTTAATTGTTGCTGCTCTTTGGTGCTTTGTTGAGTCAGACTTTTTATCGTTTGGTTATATATTGCTAATTGGCTGTCGAGCTCTCGCGCTTTTGCAATCAGAGGCTCTGCTGTTAGCTTTTGTTGTTTTGCTGTATCTAATTCGTTTTGCTGTTTTTTAACGTTACTTGCTTGCTCGGTGATCAGCGAGTTGTGATCAAGCTCGTTTAATTGTTTTATTTGTGTATTTAACTGGCTATTTTGTGCTGTTAAGCTTTCACAGCGCTGGCGGTTATCTTTAATTTCAAGCGTACTTTGCGCTTGTTTCGCTTGCTCAGTTTGCGCTTTAACAGCATTGAGTGCGGCATGTGCTTGTTGCTCGTTTTGCTGAGCATTTTTTAATGTCAGCTCCAAGCTATGTGCTTGCTTATACCAATTAACGCCTTCCTCTGTCGTTGCTAAAGTTGTTTTAGTGTGTTCAATTTGTTGTTTTAAATCAGCCAGCGTTTGTTGTTTTTCACTCAGTTCATCGTCAGACAATAACGTATAACTGGCTAAACTTGCCGTTAGTAATTCAAATTTATCTTTAATAGCTTTGTTGCGCTCAAATATACGCTGCCCTATTCGACTAAATTTATCGGTGCCAGTCAGGCACTCTAAAAGCTGCGCGCGCTCATCGCCAGTGGCTTTTAAAAAGGCGGCAAACTCATGTTGTGCTAGTAGCACCGCACGCGAGAATTGCTCAAAGGTTAAACCTATTTTATTTTCTATGGCTTTTAAGGTGCCACTTTTGTCAGCAATTAAGGTTTCATCGGGTAGGCTATGTAAAGTATGTTCGGCCACTTTAAGTTTGCCGGTTACTTTTTTATGTGTACGTTGAATACTATAACGTGCTCTGTAAAGTTGTTGGTCTTGGCCACTAAAATCTACTTCGGCGTACCCTTCCCATTTGCCACGGCGCAATAAATTGCGGGCATCGTTAAGCTTAATGTTATCGCCATTAAAATCAATTAGGTTACCTTTATCGCCTTTCAAACGCGCGGTTTTAGTATAAAGCGCTAAGCAGATGGCATCGAGTACGGTGCTTTTACCTGCGCCGGTGTCACCTGTAATGGCAAAGAGGCCTGCGTCTTTTAGTGGTGAAGCTAAAAAGTCGATTTCGGCATCGGCAATGGAGGCTAAATTATGAATACGAACAGCCGTTATTTTCATAGCAGTTGCTCCTGTTCAAGTTCTTCAATTACGTCGGTTAACAGTGCTTTTAATTCATTGGATACGGTTGCTGCGGCCATATCTTTATCATTATTAAATGCTTGTTCGAGTAAGCTAATTGGGTTGAGCATTTCAACAAAGCTTAAATCTTCAAATACCGTTTCTGAGGAATTACTCACTTGCTGGTCACGAACTCGCTCTATGCCACAAAAATTAACCTGTTTTCCATTAAGTGCTTGCTCAATTTGTTCTCGAAAGGTGGTATCGGTATCACTTGATTTAAGTTTTACTCGCAAGTAAGGAGCAATGTCGTATTGCTCTGTATCGAGTGCTTTTATTTGCTCACACAGCTGCGCTAAAGGCACACACTCTCCTTCAGGAAGAACAATTACTTCAGCTAAGCGCGGAATGTAAAGGGGGTTTACAGTAGTGTTTAACGGTTGGTTTTTTTGCTCGCTAAATTCAACCACATTTACTTGATGGGTATACTTTCTTTCTGAAAACGACATTGGAATAGGCGTGCCGCTGTAACGTATTTGCTCATTTTTAGCTACTAGTTGTGCTTTATGTAAGTGCCCTAGTGCGACGTAATTGGCTTGCTTACCAAATACCGACGCTGAAATAGCTTCTTCACCGCCAATGACCAAATTACGTTCAGAGTCACCGGAAATATTACCGCCTTTTGCATGCAAATGACCCATAACAATTAAAGGCGTATTTTCAGCGTTAAGTGTTAGCGCATGTTCAAGAGCAAGTTCATAGGCTTTTGCAACGCCCTGTGCGTAACTGGGGCCATTTTCGGTTTGGCTAAGCGTGCTTATGTCACTGGTGCGTAAAAAAGGCATAGCGAGTACCACAGCGCGTTTATCATCGTTATTAATCGTTATTACAACGTCACTGGGTTTAGCAGGGTTAAACCGCCCTACCACATGAGTATCAAACTGGGCTAATAAGGGCTGTGCAGCCAAAATACGATTAGCGGAGTCATGATTACCCGCAATAATAACAACGTGTAATTGTGGGCACTGGGCTTTGGCGTTTTTTATAAATTGATAGAGTTGGTTTTCGGCGTTAGCACTTGGTGTGGCAGTATGATAAATGTCACCTGCAACAAGCAATAAATCGATTTGTTGGTTAACGAGGGTGGTTAACAGCCAAGAGAAAAAAGCATGGTGTTCATGACGGCGATCATATTCATAAAATTGCTGACCTAGGTGCCAGTCTGAAGTGTGAAGAACTTTCATTTTGCGCTCTTAAAAAACCATAAGAGCGCCAATATACCCAAGGCAATTAAAGATGCAAGTATCGCTTTAGGTTAAAGTATACCAAGCTATAAAAATAACGGGCAAAGCAGCGAGCGCGATTGTTAAAGGCCACTTTAATGCTTTGGCTTTTTTAGCTTGTAATACTTGCAGTGCATTAGTTTCATTACAAGCAGCGACTTTATCAATATACAGATAACCCGAGTTTATATACTGCTTACAATTTTGCACGTCTGCTGGTATTGCAATTAGTTTTTGCTGCTTTTTTAGGACATAAAAATCCATAAACTCACCACACTTAATACGATTAGGGTCTGTTGACCTTTGCAGATTAAAATTCGTTCAAACTAGGGGCGGTTTAATCGCGGCGCGAGGTTTGTAACCTAGTGGGCTAAGTAAAAACCGAGCAAAGCTTCCGCGTCCTGCTCACGCCCCTTACCTACATCCATGTAGGCAACAAAGAGTAAATCGCCCCTAGGCAGAACCCAAAGGGCAGCGCCTGTTTGGCATTGATGCTGCGTTATCACCTATTTATGGGGAATAATCACACCACATAGGCGCTGCCTTGCCTAAATACCAAACAGACTGCTGCAAATTTAATCTTGAAAGGTCAACAGACCCTAGTTAGAACAAAAAATATTTGAGAGAAACGCTAAAAAAATGCTCTCAAATTAAAAAAGTGGGCGATTCTAATTACAAACCATAGTAAAGATCAACCTAAAACTGCGTTATTTAGCTTTTTTAATGAAAATAGCTGTGTTTTTTGCTTTTATCTCTACTTTTAGTGATAGCCAGTGTGTTTTGTAAACCCCCTTTACAGTTTTGTTTGACGTATTAATTGCCTTTGTTTTTTTATTCAATTTCTGACGAAATGTCCGTTCTTTTTTGTTGTATAAAACGCTATTTATTGTATTTACAAAAAGGTGGGGAATATCACCCTATAAAAGCAGGGTTTTATCGCTATTTTATTGAAGCTAAGCTGTAAATTTGTCACAGTAGCATTACTAAAATCGATCAGGATTAACAATGAAGAAAAATTTATTTACACTGAGCGCGTTTGTATTGCCTTTGGCAATGGCAAGCTCTGTGCTTGCCTCATCTGTTGAGCAAACTAAAGGCAGCTATGTTGATAAGTTTCGTCAACTAGATGAAGCTTTACCTACGCCTAACGTTTACCGTAGTGCAGCTGGTGCCCCTGCTGAAAATTATTGGCAACAACGCGTTGATTACGATATTGATGTAAAGCTTGATGAGCAAAAGCGTCGCTTAACGGGGAGTCAAACAATTGAATATAAAAATAACTCTCCGCATACATTAAAGTATTTATGGCTTCAGCTTGATCAAAATATTTTTAAAAATGACTCAATTGCAGAAACCACGCAAACATTTAAAAGTACCCTACAGAACGAGCCAGATGCAAAACCAGCTAAGTTAAGCTTAGGTGATTTACGTCGTCAGCAATTTATGGACGATAATGAACTGGGTTACACCATCAGCAATGTTAAAGATGAAGATGGTAAAGCGCTGCGCGTGACTGTGGTTGATACCTTAATGCGCATTGATTTAAATACGCCACTTAAACCCGGTAAAGATGTTGAGTTTAGTATGGACTTTGCGTTTAACCTCGTTGAAGAAGACGCGGTAGGCGCACGTGCAGGTTACGAGCATTTTGAAGAAGACGGTAACGATATTTTCTTAGTTGCACAGTGGTTTCCTCGCTTAGCAGCTTACACCGATTACGAAGCATGGACAAACAAACCGTTTTTAGGCAGTGGTGAGTTCACTTTAGAGTTTGGTGACTACGATGTTGAAATTACGGTTCCTGCGGATCATATTGTATCGGCAACTGGTAAGCTTGATAACCCAAGCTCGGTATTGACCAGCACTCAGCGCAAGCGTTTAAAAGAAGCTGAAACAGCAAAACGCCCTGTGTTTGTTGTTACCGAAGACGAAGCGCTCGAAAACGAAAAAGCCGGTACAGACAAAACAAAAACATGGCATTTTAAAGCAGAAAATGTTCGTGACTTTGCTTGGGCATCATCACGTAAATTTATGTGGGATGCTAAAGGTTACCAGCAAGGTGGTGATGAACAACCACTCGTTATGGCGATGTCGTTCTTCCCTAAAGAAGGTGGCGATTTATGGAAGAAATACTCAACTGAAGCGGTTGTACACACGATGGAAGTGTATTCACAGTATTCATTTGATTACCCATACCCAACTGCGCAGTCAGTTAATGGCCCTGTAGGGGGTATGGAATACCCAATGATCACTTTTAATGGCCCACGTACAGATTTACAAGACGATGGTACACGCACTTACTCTCAAGCAGAAAAGCGCTTTTTAATTGGTGTTGTTATTCATGAAGTGGGTCATATCTACTTTCCAATGATTGTAAACTCAGATGAGCGCCAATGGACTTGGATGGATGAAGGTTTAAATAGCTTTTTAGATGGTGTTGCTGGGCGTGAATGGGATCCAACCATTCCATGGGGCGTTGAACCACGTGACATTGTGGCTTACATGAAGTCAGAGACTCAAGTGCCTATCATGACGCAATCAGACAGCGTGCTACGTTTAGGCCCTAACGCCTACACTAAACCAGCTGCGGCATTAAATATTTTACGTGAAGTGATTTTAGGGCGTGAATTATTTGATTTTGCCTTTAAAGAGTACGCTCAGCGCTGGAAGTATAAACGCCCTACTCCGGCTGATTTTTTCCGTACTATGGAAGAAGCCTCAGGTGTTGATTTAGATTGGTTTTGGCGTGGTTGGTTCTACACCACAGACCATGTTGATATCTCGCTTGATAAAGTATATCAATTACGTTTAGACACCAAAAATCCAGATATCGACTTTAAACGTTTACGTGATATTGAAGCTGATAAGCCAAGTTCATTATTTGTTGAGCGTAATCGCGCTGAAGGTAAAAAAACGTGGGTTGAACAAAATCCAGATGTGACAGATTTTTATGACGAAAACGATCGCTTTACCGTTACAAACAAAGAGCGTAATACGTACAATAAGTTTTTAAAAGGTTTAAAGCCGTGGGAGCGTAAAACACTTGATCGCGCGCTAGAAGAAGACAAAAACTACTACGTGATGGAGTTTTCAAACCTCGGTGGCTTAGTGATGCCAATTCTTTTAGAGCTAACGTATGAAGATGGCACTAAAGAGGAACGTTATATTCCTGCAGAAATTTGGCGTCGTAATCACAAAAACGTACAAAAGCTGATTATTACCGACAAAAACAAACCGCTTACCTCAGTAACGGTTGATCCAGGCTGGGAAACAGCAGATGTTGATGTAGAAAATAACCACTACCCACGTCGTATTATTCCTTCGCGTATTGAAGTGTATAAACGTGAAAAGAGTAAGGCAAAAGTAAGCCGCGATATTATGCAAGATATCAAAACAGAGCTGAAAAAAGACGAGCCAAAAGACGAAAAAAATAACGACGAGGATCAATAATAATGCGTTTTTTGCTTATTATTGTTTGTTTTTTAATTGCTGCGCCAAGTATGGCGCATCAATTAAAATCATCCGTTACAACGGTGTTATTTAATCAGCGTACGCACAATATTGAATTGATGCATCGTTTTTATTTACATGACACAGAGCATGCTGTTGGTAACTTGTTTCAAGGCAAAGTTGATATTATGAGTAACAAGCGTGACCAAAAACGCTTTGCCAAGTATGTTGAATCTCATGTTGCCTTACAAACCTTGAGCGGTGAGCCCCTCACCCTTAATTATGTAGGTGCACAAGTGGATGGTAAGTTTTTTTGGGTGTACCAAGAAGCTGCTATTCCCGATGAGATTGAGGGCATTAGAATGAGTCATGGTGCACTGCGTGATTTGTGGCCTGCACAAGTGAATATGGTGAATGTTGAAGGGCGAGGACAGATAAAAACCTTAAACTTTAGCCAAGACGATACCTGGCTTGAAGCGAAATTTGAGCCGAAATAACCACTATTATTGCGCACCTTTAGAGGGTGCGCACTTTCCTTTATAGCTGATCGAGTTAATTAATTGCATCGTAAAGTCTTAACTATACCAGTTATACAAACCCAAACTATTACGTTATCAAATGAGCTATAATTAAATTTCAATGGACTGAGCTGTTTTTTATATGTTTATTGATATACTTTTTATTAAAGGTTTAGATAACCTAAGCCAAACCTAGCATACTGAGCTAATTATTTAGCGCAAGGAATGAAATGAAAACGCAAATTGAGTCAATCAAAGGTGTTATTTTTGATTTAGACGGAACTTTAGTATCTTCAGAATTAAACTTTTCATTGATAAAAGCCCAAGTAGGTTGCCCTGCAGAGCAAGACTTACTCGATTACATAGAACAACTGCCTTCCCCCTATATGCGTGAAGAAGCAATGAATATAGTGCATCAGCATGAGTTGTTAGATGCACAATCGGCTAAGCTTCTACCTGGCGTTGTAGAGGCTGTTAAAGCGCTACAAGCTAAAAACATACCTATGGCCATTGTTACACGTAATTTTGATAAGGCGGCGACATTAAAGTTACAGAATAACCCGCTACCAATAGAAACAGTACTCACCCGAACAGACGCACCAGCAAAACCCGATCCGAGCGCTTTATTAACGGTTGCAACTCAATGGGAAATGCCGGTTGATAATGTGATTTATGTTGGTGATTATTTATACGACATACAAGCGGCGCACAATGCCAATATGCGTGCCTGTTTGTATGCACCTGATGTAACCCCCGGGTATGCCGAACAAGCCGATTTTGTTATTCATGCGTTTGATGAGTTGGTGTCATTAATTGACAATTACGCTGAAAAAGTGAGGGTCTGTTGACCTTTCAAGGTTGAATTTGCAGCAGTCTGTTTGGTATTTAGGCAAGGCAGAGCCTATGTAGTGTGGTTATTCCCCATAAATAGGCGATAACGCAGCATCAATGCCAAACAGGCGTTGCCCGGAGGGTTCTGCCTAGGGGCAATTAACTCTTTGTTGCCTACATGGATGTAGGTAAGGGGCGTGAGCAGGACGCGGAAGCTTTGCGCGGTTTTGACTTAGCCCACTAGGTTACAAATCTCGCGCCGCGATTAAATTGTCCCTAGTTTGAACAAATATCAATCCGCAAAGGTTAACAGGCCCTGATTATGTTAAATTGAGCTTTGTTGTATTTAATAGCATAACGGGTATTATTTAAATTAATACCCAGCTGCTTTTACTTAGCATAGCATGTTGAACCACTAGCCCAATACGGTTTGAATTGGTAAAATATCGCAAACCGAATGTATTCAATAGAGGCACAAGATGGGCAGAGCATTTGAAGTCCGCAAAAGTTCGATGGCTAAAACAGCCAACGCAAAAACTAAAGTAAATTCGAAGTACGGTAAAGAAATTTACGTTGCAGCCAAAAGTGGTGAACCCGATCCCGATGTAAATCAAACATTGCGCCGCTTAATTGAAAAAGCAAAAAAAGACCAAGTTCCTGCGCACGTAATCGAAAAAGCAATTGAAAAAGCAGCCGGTGGGGCAGGGGAAGATTACTCTTCAGCCCGTTACGAGGGTTACGGCCCTGGTAATTGTATGGTGATTGTTGACTGTTTAACCGACAACCCAAACCGCACAATTAAAGATGTACGTTTACCGTTTACTAAAACAGATTCAAAAATAGGTACACCTGGGTGTGTTGCACATATGTTTGATCACCTTGCTGTTTTAGGATTTGCAGGCGATGACGACGAAGTTGTGTTAGAAGCCCTCATGATGGCTGACGTTGATGTAACCGATGTAGAAGCCGAAGATGGCAAGGTGTCGGTGTTTGCACCGCATACTGAGTACTTTAAAGCTAAAACGGCACTGGAAGAGGCATTTGAAGGCATTAACTTTGAAGTTGATGAAATTACCTTTGTACCGCAAGTACATGTTGAAATTACTGATGAAGAAGTGATTGCCAACTTTGATAAATTTATCAATATGCTTGAAGATTGCGATGACGTACAAAATGTTTATCACAACGCGACCATTAAAAACTAATTCGTAGTTTTAACTAGGCGAATTTTAGCTATTTTGCCGCTTAATAAAACAAAAAGCGCGTTTTGTGTAGGCAAAACGCGCTTTTTTAGTGTTAAATAAATGTCAGCTATTCAGCTATTCAGCTATTCAGCTATTCAGCTATTCAGCTAGGTTATGGTGCTGTGCTTTATATTTCAAGCGGTAGCTGTGTAGAAGCGGCTCTGTGTAACCGCTCGGTTGACTAACCCCTTCAAATACCAGTGCTAAAGCAGCTTGATACGCAATACTTTTAGCTAATGTCTGCTCATTAGTTGCCATTGGCGTGTAAAGGCTGTCATGCTCATTTTGGCCATCAACAACTTTAGCCATTTTTGCCATTACCTTTTGCACTTGCTCTTTGCTACATACTCCATGATGTAGCCAGTTGGCGATATGTTGGCTTGAAATACGTAAGGTGGCTCTGTCTTCCATTAAGCCAATATGATTAATGTCAGGCACTTTAGAACAGCCTATTCCTTGTTCAATCCAACGTACTACGTAGCCTAAAATACCTTGCGCGTTGTTTTCAAGCTCGCTTTGAATATCTTCTTTTGATAGCGTTTCAGGGTTTGGCATGAGCGGCGGTGTAAGTAAGCTCTCTAGGCTTGCTATTTGACGCGTGGCAATGCTTTGCTGCAGGCTAAATACATCAACATCATGATAATGCATTGCGTGTAATGTGGCGGCAGTAGGGGAGGGCACCCAAGCGGTATTTGCGCCAGATTGAGGGTGCGCTATTTTTTGCTCCATCATCATTGCCATTTTATCTGGCATTGCCCACATACCTTTACCAATTTGCGCTTTATGGCTTAAGCCACAGGCTAGGCCAATATCAACGTTGCGATCTTCGTAAGCGCTGATCCAAGGCTGTGCTTTAATAGCCGCTTTCGGCAGCACAACACCCGCTTGCATTGAGGTATGAATTTCATCGCCAGTGCGGTCTAAAAAGCCAGTGTTAATAAACACAACACGCTCTTTTGCTGCATGAATACATGCTTTTAAGTTGGCTGATGTACGACGTTCTTCATCCATAATACCCATTTTAAGGGTGTTTTTAGGCAAGCTCAGCGCCTCTTCAACCATACCAAACAAGGTATTAGCAAAGGCGACTTCATCAGGGCCATGCATTTTCGGTTTTACAATATTAATACTTTGCGCGGTTGAATTTTTAATCGTGTTTTTAGTGTTTAAATCGTGCAAAGCAGCTGTTGCGGTGAACATGGCATCCATAATGCCTTCAAACACATCATTGCCGCTTACATCGGTAATGGCTGGATTTGTCATTAAATGTCCCACGTTACGCACAAACATCATACTGCGCCCTTTGAGGGTCAGTTTTTGGCCATCAAGACCTGTATATTGTCGGTCAGCTTGTAACGTGCGGTCGACCATTTTGTCGCCTTTTCTAAACGTTTCAACCAAGTTGCCTTGCATTAAACCAAGCCAGTTTTTGTAAACTTGTACTTTATCTTCTGCATCCACTGCGGCAACCGAGTCTTCACAGTCCATAATGGTTGTTAGTGCGGCTTCTAGCACCACATCTTTTAACCCTGCTTTATCAGCTTGACCAATAGGGTGGTGATGGTCTATTTGCAGCTCAATATGCAATCCATTGTTTTTAAGTAAAATAACACTCGGGTTTTGTGCTTCACCTTGATAGCCAATCAGTTGCTCAGGGTTTTTAAGTGTGGTGTGCGAACTGTCGCGCAGGGTAATAGCAAGGGTGCCGTCAACAATAGAATAGTTAGTACTTTCAATATGCGAGCCATTTTCAAGCGGTAATGCTTTGTCTAAAAACTGCCTTGCGTAAGCCATTACTTTAAAGCCACGAACAGGGTTGTATTGGCTGCCTTTTTCGGCGCCATCGTCTTCGCTTAATACATCGGTTCCATATAAAGCATCGTACAACGACCCCCAACGTGCATTAGCTGCATTAAGTGCAAAGCGTGCATTACTAACCGGCACCACTAGCTGTGGCCCTGCAGTCAGCGCTATTTCTGGCTCTACATTTTGAGTTTCAATACTAAAGTTTTCAGGCTCATCAACTAGGTAGCCAATATCTTTTAAAAACGCTTGATACTGAGCTTGGTCAGCATTTTTATTTGCAAGGTGGTAGTCATCAATTTGCTTTTGTAGCTGTTCACGCTTAGCCAGTAGTGATTTGTTCAATGGTGTAAGTGTTTGCACTATGTTGGCAAAGCTTTTCCAAAACTGGTGTTCATCAAGATGGGTACCAGGTAATAATTGTTTTTTAACAAATTCAGCAAGTTGCTTGTCAACGCTGAGTCCTGAATGGGTGAGAGTGTGGCTCATAATTAATATCCTTAAACGGTCCGACAGTGTGCAATTTTTTATATGCGTACACCTACCATATCGCAAAAAAGTGGCTTTGAATGCTTTTTAGTCATTCACTATATGTATAGCCGCAATAAAAACTATAAATTTACTAAATCTAAAAAATAAGCCTAATGTTTAATTAAGCGCTACAGAGCTAACGTGATGTAGTCACTCTCTCAACAATAAATATTAATACCCGTTCGAAGGACTTTATTATGACAACATATCAAGGCGAAACAGATACACTAGCAACATTATGCCAATCACAAGGCAGTGCATGGAAAACAATTAATCCTGAATACGCAACACGTATGCGTTTACAAAATCGTTTTCGCTCTGGTGTTGATATTGCACAATTTACGGCAGACATCATGCGTGAAGACATGGCTGCATACGATAAAGACACAAGCCAGTACACACAGTCTTTAGGTTGTTGGCATGGTTTTACTGCCCAACAAATGATGATGGCAATTAAGCGCCATCAAAAAACAACTAAGCGCAGTTACGTGTACCTAAGCGGTTGGATGGTTGCAGCGCTTCGCTCTGAGTTTGGTCCTCTTCCAGATCAAAGTATGCATGAGAAAACATCAGTACCGGCACTTATCGAAGAAATCTATACCTTCTTAAAGCAAGCGGATGCACGTGAACTTGACCACTTATTTAATGAACTAGACGACGCAAAAGCAAACGGCGGCGACGTTCAAGCAGTACTTAACAAAATTGATAACTTTGAAACGCACGTTGTACCAATTATTGCTGACATTGATGCCGGTTTTGGTAACGAAGAAGCAACTTACCTACTAGCTAAAAAGATGATTGAAGCGGGTGCATGTGCTATCCAAATCGAAAACCAAGTATCAGATGCTAAGCAATGTGGTCACCAAGCAGGTAAAGTGACGGTTCCACATGAAGACTTTTTAGCAAAAATTAATGCAGTGCGTTACGCGTTCCTAGAGCTAGGTATTGATAACGGTATTATCGTTGCGCGTACCGATTCACTAGGTGCAAGCCTTACGCAAAAAGTACCGGTTTCAAAAAAACCAGGTGACTTAGCAAGCCAATACAATGCATTTTTAGAAACAACCCCAGTAAACAGTGTTGATGACTTAAATGAAGGCGAAACAGCAATGAAGCTTAATGGTCAGCTTTGTAAGCCAACACGCCTAGACAATGGTTTATACCAGTTCCGCGAAGGCACTGAAAAAGACCGTGTAGTACTAGATTGTGTAACGAGCCTACAGTCAGGTGCTGATTTACTGTGGATTGAAACAGAAAAACCACATGTAAAACAAATTGCTGAACTCGTTAATCGCGTAAAAGAGCAAGTACCAGATGCTAAATTAGTATACAACAACTCACCATCGTTCAACTGGACGCTGAAGTTCCGTGAGCAAGTATACCAAGAATGGCAGGAAGAAGGTCGTGACCTGAGCGCTTACCCAAGTCTTGATGATAACAAAGCGCTTATGGCTCCAGAAATGGATGCAACAGAGCTTGCAGCAGCCGCTGACTTATTAGTACAAAACTTCCAACGCGATGGTGCACGTGAAGCGGGTATTTTCCACCACCTAATCACGTTACCAACGTACCATACAGCAGCATTAAGCACAGATATTCTATCTGAAGGTTACTTTGGTGACTTAGGTATGCTGGCTTATGTACGTGATGTACAGCGTCAAGAAATCCGTCGTGAGCAAGCGTCTGTTAAACACCAAGACCTTGCAGGTTCAAACATTGGCGATACACACAAAGAGTACTTCTCAGGTGAGAATGCACTTAAAGCCGGTGGTGAAGCTAACACCATGAACCAATTTTAATTCAACTAGATAGTGTTACTTAAGGGCCGCAAGGCCCTTTTTTATGCCTGCATAAAGGAAAAATTTAATAGATCAGTATTTTACTAGCTAGTTATTCAGGGATGCAATGCAGGTTAAAAGTGTAAATAAATTTAAAGGATGTTTATGCTCGGCTGTGAGGGCTTTATGTTGGTTACGCTTTAACACGTATAAGCACGATAAATTAACTGTTTTTGCCGTATATAGATCAGAGTTTAACTAACTGACTTAAAGCAGATCACGATTTAACTAGCTGCTATTAATACAGATCAGATTTTAACTAACCATGCTAATAACGGCCATTTTTTATTATTAAAGAGGGGAATTTGTCTTTCTAACCCACAATTTGACCACTTAAACGATTAATTTAAAGGTTTTAAGCAGGTATCGAGAGAGTAATAAACCGATTTTTTACTAACTGCTGCAGCTTATAAAACATTTTTTTACTAACTGAGGGCTTATAAACAGTGACTCAAACCGATTTTTTACTAACTCACAGCACTATTTCTTCTATAAACCGATTTTTTACCAACTCAGTTTGAAGCTAAGTCCGATATTTAGTTTGAGTATGTAAGGGGTTACTTACATTATTGCTGTAAAGGGGGTTTACACTTGTGAGCTTCGAGCAACGAGCTTATATAGCTCGTCACTCATAACTCTGCGTTTTATTTCGAATGCTTATCAAACCACCATTGAATATATGCCACTTTGGTCATTAAGTTAGATGGACGGGCAGTAATACCATGTGAGGCGTTTGGAATACGCACCATCGCAGTATCAACTCCCTGCAATTTTAAGGCTTGATAAAACTGCTCTGTTTCTGAAATAGGCGTACGGTAGTCTGCCTCACCCGTGAGTAACATGGTTGGGGTTTTAACATTGCCAACATAACTGATGGGTGAGCGTTTCATGTAATGCTCAATATGATCCCAAGGTTTGCCCGGAAACCAATAATCGGCAAAGAAAGGATAGAAGTCGGCAGTGAGTACAAAGCTGATCCAATTAATTACTGGTTTGGCAACAACAGCTGCAGCAAAGCGATCTGTATGACCTACAATCCAAGCAGTTAATACACCGCCGCCAGAGCCACCGGTTACAAATAACTTAGATTCATCAATAAACCCTTTTGCAATAAGCGCATCAACCCCAGTCATTAAATCATCGTAATCATTGCTTGGGTAATTATGATGGATGGTTTGCGCAAACTCTTTACCGTATGAATCACTACCACGTGGGTTCATGTATAAAACCACGTTCCCTCTAGCGGCAAATAGTTGTACTTCGGCACTAAAGTGCGGGCCATAATTAGCGACAGGGCCGCCATGAATTTCAAGCACTAATGGGTATTTTTTTGATTTATCAAAACCCGGTGGGTAAGCAACCCAGCCTTGTATTGGCAGCTTATCGTGGCTTGATTTAAGCCATAATTCTTCAACCTCAGCGAGTTGCTTGGTTGCGAGTGCATCAGAATTTAAATCGGTTAAGCGCTGCGCTTTACCACGCTTTATTGTGGCTACATCAGCAGGGCGCTGGGTATCGGCCAATGTAAATGCAACATGACCATTTTCACTAATATCGAAATCGCCACCGGAATAAGGGCGACCAAACGCCACACTGCCTATTTTTTCGGTAATCACTTTGCGTTTGCCACTTCGAGGTTGATAAGCCAGCGCAGTTTGCCCTTCATCGGCATAGCTAAAATAAAGCCCTTTTGAGTTCGCGCTCCACTTAATTTGGCCAACACTTCTATCAAAATCGGTGGTTAGGCTTTGAGTATTCCCTGTTTTTAAATCGCGAATATAGAGTTGGGTGTTTTCGTAATTAGTACGCTTGTCGTCATACCCTGTATAGGCAAGGTATTTGCCATCAGGTGACACTTTAGGTTGTTGATCAGGCCCATTACGCTCAGTTAGAGGGAAAATGGCTAGCGAGTCTAAATCGAGTTGATAGAGCTCAGTGTTAGTGGGCTTCAATTCATTATTTTCATTGCGATTAGCAGAAAAATACAATGTTTTACCGTCTTTACTAAAGCTGACTTCCCCACCATTATTAAAATTACCGTTGGTGAGTTGTTGAGCATTACCGCCATTGGCATCAAGTGTAAATAATTGACTAAACCCTTTTTCAGTATAACCCCCTCCATCGGCACGATAATAAACATCGTCAATATATTTAGCAGGCTCTGCCCACGTGGCACCTTTTGGTTTTCCAGGTAAGCTGACAGGCGCAGACGCCGCCATTGGAACAAACATACTAAACACCAGCTGGTTTGAATCAGGAGTCCAAGTTAGTGAGCTTGGATTGCTAGTTAAATTACTAACCTTAGCGATAGCCCCTGTTTTTAACCATTTAATATATATTTGGTTGCTACCATCTCGGTTTGATATGAAAGCAAGTCGCTGTCCGTCAGGAGAGACTACTGGCGAGTAATCCATATATACACCAGAAGTTAATGGTTGTAGTTGCCCTGTGCTGTAATCAACAGACCAAATATTGGCTACTTTACGGTCGGTTTTAATATCCATGCGGTTGCGGACAAAATACACGGTTTTACCGTCTTCTGTTATGTCTATTTGGTTGGCATATTCAAGATTGAAGATATCTTGAAGTTGTAATGTATCGGTATTGGCAACAGCTAATTGACTGCTGCCCAGTATAAGACTCATAGCTAAAAGCGTTTTCATTATTTATCCCTGTTTGAAATCACTGCTCTATTTATAGGGTAGGAGAGGGATAATTAACAGTCAGATGCGACGAAGCCAGTATTTAAAACTACCAATGAATGAAGGTGATAAAAGAAAGTAAAAGCTGTAAAGGGGGTTTACAGCTTAGAGGAAGTTATACGCTTGCGCTGCAAAGTGCCTTAATGTCTTCAATAAGCGCAACACCTTGGGCGTTATCACCGTGCACACAAATACTATCGGCGTTAAGTTTTAACGATTTTCCTGACTGGGTAGTCACACTGTTACTGGCCAAAAGCTGTTTAACTTGTGCCAATAATGCTGCTTTATCATGCACACTGCCTGCTATATTTCGTGCTACGAGGTGCCCTTGATCTGTATATAGCCTGTCTGCGAACGCTTCTAAAACAAGCGTTAGTCCAAGGTGACGTGCCATTGTATGGTGGTGTTTAGCATCGGCCGTGGCAAGTATCATTAATTTTAGATCAGCAGGGTAACTGGCAACCGCGCCCATCACAGCACTAAGTAGTGGCTGGTGTTTCATCATGTCGTTGTAAAGCGCACCATGGGGTTTGACATAACGAAGGGTTAATCCTTGTGCCTTTGCCATGCCATCAAGAGCAGCTATTTGGTAGTGTAAACACTGAGTGAGCTCGGCCACACTCAGGTTCATTGAGCGTCTGCCAAATCCTTGTTTATCGGGGTAGCTTGGGTGAGCGCCAATCATAACATTATGCTGTTTAGCGAGCTTAAGAGTATTGGCCATAACGCTAGGATCGCCCGCATGAAAACCACAGGCAATGTTTGCCATATCAATATGCGGCATTACTTGATCATCAAGCCCCATTTTCCACGCGCCAAAGCTTTCACCTAAATCACAATTGAGTTTCATATTAGTGGCTCTTTGATTGTTTAATAGTTACCGGTAAGCTGCCTTTAGCAGGGGCTTGACCGAGTAATACTTTAGCAAGTGCTGTAAATGCAGGCCCAGATACTTGCTCGTTTTTGTCTACGTCAATATTATAAGCATATGAAGCTAATACTGCATCGGCAGAATCGCCAAACTGAGCAATATCATAAGGGGCTCGCAAACTAATAAACACGGTGGGTATTTGTTGCTTGTTAGCCATTTTAAGTAATGATTCAAGTGCTTTAGGTTGCTCTGCGTTATTGAGGGCAAAGTCTGGGTTATCGGCTAAATCATCCATCCCGCCAATTTCCACCGCGCTTTGATTAGGCGTGGCATTTCCGGCAATAATAATATCAGCTTGGTTTATATTTCGCTGAGCATCGATTGGGTCAAAACCTTGTAAACTGCTACAGCTATAAACTAATGCGTGTGAGCTGAGCGCCATTATGGCTTGTTGTATGGCCATACATTTACGCGTATCGGGCATAATAATATGAATGTGTTGGCCAGCAGTAAGCTTAAGTGGCAAGGTGTTGTTGTTATTTTTTATTTGGGTGATCGCCGCTAATGCCAGTGACGCTTCTAATTCGCGATGTGCTTTATTACCAATAATGTGCTTAGCATTGGCTAATGCTTTAATGGGATCAGGAAAAGCGTTTAATTTAAATTTACTTTTAAGTGAGGTTATACGCTGTGCCGAATGCGCAATTTCCTGTGCGTTTAGTTGCTCTGATTTAACCGCATTGACTAATGACTCAATGAGAGCATCGAGCTTTTTAATGTCATCTGGCGTTCTAATCTCTATTGGCATCAGCGCAATATCAACCCCAGCGGCAAAGGTGTTTATAATTGCTTGAGTTGGACTAAAAAAGTGACTAATACCTGCCATATCAAGTGCATCGGTTACCACCACACCTTGATAGTTAAGTTCTTTACGTAGAATATCGGTCATGATTTTACGCGACATTGTCGCGGGCTTGATCATTTGCTTACCGTCTACATTGGTTAATGTACTGCTATCAAGCTCAGGGTATTGAATATGCGCAGTCATTATCATGCCCGGACTATGCTGCTCAATAATGTGTTTAAAGGGCGCTAAATCTTGTGCGTAAATCACCTCTTTTGAATGCATCACTTTAGGCAAGCCAGTATGACTATCTACATTGGTGTCGCCATGCCCAGGAAAATGCTTTAGTGCGCTAATAATGCCATTTTTTTCAAATTCACTAACTTGTGCGGCACCTAATACTGCTACATCATTTGGGTTTTCACTAAAAGAGCGGACATTAATGACAGGATTGTCTGGGTTCATGTTTACATCAACGGTTGGCGCGTAATTTACATTAATCCCCAATGCTGAAAGCTCCGTGGCAAGAACATTCGCGGTTTGGGTGGCGAAATAAGTACCGTGCTCAGAGTAAGTTGCGCCAATTGACATATTACCGGTAAATGAGGTGGCCACATCGCGAGGTAAACGAGCTACGCGTCCGCCTTCTTGGTCAATAGAAATAAACAGTGGTAAGCCTGATTTAGAGTGAGACGCAGCTTGTTGCAGTTGCTGATTAAGGCTAATTATTTGTTCGATGCTTTGGGTGTTTTCAGAAAATAAAATAACCCCGCCAATATCATAACGGCTAATCGCTTTGGCTAGTGTATCTGGTAACTCGGTTAATGCTGTTCTGCAGCGCTTACTGCTGCCTTGGTGACAAAAGTAGCGTAAATCGAGCATAAGTTTTTGCCCAAGTTGCTGTTCAAGCGACAGCGCAGAATCGGCAAAAGAAGATTTTATTGGCATGAAACATCCGATTAAAAAAAGAGAAGACGACAACAGGTACTTATTTAGCAACACACACCTCAAGGCTAAATAAAAATAAAGTGCATGCAGCTTAACTATTATTGAGCTTAACTGCAAAACCCGACATATATAATAAATGTCATTTTATTATTCCAAAAATAACAAAAATTAGGCTACTTAGTTTAATTTCTGTATTATGTGCGCGTGCAATATAGCAGTCGTTTTATTTACTCAGAGTGATATTCAATTTGCGTTTTCCTTTTCAAACTACCTTAAAATTAAGACAACTCATTTTATTTTTAGCGCTTTCGGCCGTTGTTATTGCGCTAGGCAGTAGTTTTTATCTTACTTATCAAGTACAAAAAGAGCAGTTGATTAATTACACCCTAAAAAGTAACTACGCTTATGCTAATAAACTGGCCTCAGCAACGAATAATTTTTTAGAGTCTGCACTTCAACAGTTGGCATATTCTGCAAAAATAATAGAAGCAGATCTTGATAACAATGTATTGTTAGAGAAGGAAGTAAAGCGTCTTCATTTGCAAACCAATAGTTTTAACTCAGTTGCTATTAACAAAAATGGTATAACGGTGGCAACCTCACCTTATTTACCGAATGTGCTCGGCGTCACATCTTCTTCTATTGGTGCGCAGCAAGCACTTGCAAAAAAACAACCACTGGTCAGTTACCCTTATATCTCACCTGAAAATAACTTAGTGATTTTTATTTCAAGTCCATTTTTTGATAAAAACGGCAAATATATGGGCTATATTGGAGGAACGCTATATTTAAAGGAGTCTAATATTTTAAGTGAACTATTAGAGCAGCATTACTATTCTGGTGGTTCGTACATTTATGTTGTAGATGCGAACAAAAAACTAATTTACCACCCTGATAGCAAACGTATTGGTGAACAGGTCAATAATAATTCAGTGATCACTGCTGTGTTAAGTGGCTCCTTAGGGAAAGAATTAGTAAAAAACAGTGACAATATATCTATGTTAGCAGGGTATGCCCCTGTAGAAATAGCCAACTGGGGAATAGTTGCTCAGCGTCCATTAAAAGACACACTCGCCTATTTAGATGTGTTGGGGATCGAGATTTTTAAACGTATCACTCCTTTAGTACTTATGATGTTACTAGCTATTGCTCTTTTAGCGCACTTTATTTCAAGACCTTTAAAGCTCTTAGCTGACAGCTCACATTTATTAAATGACGAAAATAATGTTAATAAATTAAAAGACATTAAATCATGGTATTTTGAAGCGCAGCAACTTAAAGCAGCCATGTTAGAAGGAGTTAATATACTGCAGTTACAAATGGGGCAATTACGCCAAGATGCACTCACCGATCCGCTAACTGGTGCGCATAATCGGCGAGGTTTGTATTTATTGTTAGATAAATTAATTCAAGAACAGATCCCCTTTGCGGTTCTAGAAATAGATATCGACTTTTTTAAACGGGTTAATGACACCTTTGGCCATGATGTGGGCGATGAGGTACTAAAAACTTTAACGAGTATGATTCAACAGGTATCTCGCAAAGATGATATTGTCGCGCGTACTGGTGGGGAGGAGTTTTTACTTATATTACCGAACGAAAATAGCGATAGCGCGTTTGTTATTGCAGAGCGGTTACGTAATGAAGTGGCGAATACACCGATGGCCAAAGTTGGTTGTATAAATGTCTCCATCGGCATTGCTACATGGCCGCAGCACAGTGATGATATTGATCAAGTATACAAATGTGCTGACAAAGCGCTCTATCATGCAAAAGAAACGGGCCGTAATAAAACCGTTATTGCCAGTCTAAATTAAATTTTTTAAAAAATTAATTTACCTTAAGTTTTATTTAAGTTTCGCCTATTAAATTCTACCTATAGATTTAATACAGGCGATGCTTTTATGCAATTAGCTCAACAACAACAGTCATCATCAACACTTTTTCAGTCGTTTACACAGTTTGTGAGCGCCAGAGAATGTGATGAACACCGTCAGCGCCTTGAAGATACAGTAAAACAAGGCTTTTTAGCTGCGTACAATGCCAGCCTAACTTCATTTATGCCATTACTCTGTCAGTATAAAACTCAGCAAGGGCATTGCACTTTAGGGCTTAGAAACGCCACTTCTCCTTTATTTATTGAACAATATTTAGCAGCGCCCATTGAGCAGTTTTTACCAATGGGCACACAGCGCAGTAAAGTGTTTGAGTTAGGTAATCTCTATTCAACACACAGAAAAGCCACGTTATCGCATTTTATTATTGTTAATGAAGCTTTAAGAGCTATTGGTGCTACTAATTTGGTTTTTTGTGCCACCAAACATGTACGCGCTTTATTGCGTTTATTAGGGGTGACGTGTAATGAAATTGCATTGGCTAACAGCAGTGTTGTTGAGCAACCAAAAAGCTGGGGAAGTTACTACGCGAACCAGCCTACAGTATGCATTGTTAATTTAGAGCAAGCACATCTACAAGTACTTAATACGCCAATGCTACTTGATATTAAACAACAAAATACACATGGCATTACGGCATTAATCAATGCGCTGGAGGCGGTATGAGTATGTTAAATAGCTTAAATGATTTAGCTACTCAGCCGGCGGTAGTTGCGCATTTTGCGAATCAAACACAACAGTTCACAGGTGCTGAGCTGCTTCAAGAAATAAATAAAATAGCGGAAATTTTTTCAAATTCAGATGCTGATGCAATTGCATTTCAACTTGATAATACACCTGCTTGGTTGGTACTTGATGCTGCGACCAGCGTTGCCAATAAAGTGGCTATACCGATTGCCCATTTTTTTAGTCAACAACAAACGCAATATGTGTTGGCACAGTGTGGTGCACAGCTGTTTATAAGTGATATGCCAAGGCTTTCTTTGGGTACGCATACATTGTCTATTACTTTGTTTGATCATTACACCTTGTATATCTATCAGCTCAACGTTAAAGAACCGATTAGTTACTTTGAGGGCACGCAAAAAATCACCTTCACGTCAGGCTCTACAGGCGAGCCAAAAGGTGTGTGTTTATCAACTCATAGCCAAATGCAAGTTGCACAATCGTTATGTGAGCAAATAGGTATAAGTAAACCAACTCACTTATGTTTACTGCCATTACCTGTATTACTGGAAAATATTGCAGGTATTTATGCACCATTATTAAGTGGCGGTTGTGTACATTTAATGCCGTTAAACGAATTGGGTTTTGTTGGCTCAGGGTTAAAAAATCCTGAAAAACTCATTAGGGCAATTGACAGTGTAAAACCTAACACCCTTATTTTAGTGCCTGAGTTATTAACGTGTTTAATTGCGTTTGCAAAACAAGGTTGGCAGCCGCCAAAGTCATTACAGTTTATTGCAGTTGGCGGAGCGCTCGTGAGTGATGCTTTAATTGCCACCGCCAGAGAGCTTAATTTACCTGTTTATCAGGGGTATGGATTATCAGAGGCGGCATCTGTCGTAAGTTTAAATACGCCCAAAAATGATGATTTAAAGAGTGCCGGCACTGTATTACCGCACATACAAACCAAAATCGAAAAAGGCCAGTTGTACATAAAGGGTGAGCTATTTTTAGGGTATTTAAATCAAGCGCCGCATAACCCAAATAACTGGTATGCAACAGGCGATTTAGTGACCCAGCATGGCAATAAGCTCTTCATAAAAGGGCGACTTAAAAACCTTATTATTACCAGCATGGGCCGTAATGTCAGTGCTGAATGGCCTGAGTCATTAATATTGAGTCAAAGCGCGATTATACAAGCCGTTGTTTTTGGTGAGGGCAGACCTTTTTTAACCGCGATTATTTATGCAATCCCTGAGTTGAGTGATCAACAACTCAGTGAGCATATGAAATTTATAAATCAACAGTTACCCGATTATGCACAAGTTAAAAAGTGGCATCGGTTAGCTCAGCCTTTAAGTGTTCAGCAAGGGTTACTAACGACCAATAATCGTCCTAAGCGCCAGGCTATTAGCCAGCGATTTAACCTTATTTTTGAACAATTTTACCGACTTGGAGAAGTGATCCATGACTGATTTTTTTAATACATTAAAAGCACAAACTCAAAACGAGCGTGAGTACTTATTAGCTGCACCAATTATACAGCGCGTTTTTAAAGGCCAAGCATCACTTGAAGAGTATGCGTCATTTTTAGCGCAAGCCTATCATCATGTAAAACATACTGTGCCATTAATGATGTCGTTAGGTGCCCGTTTAACCGACGAACAAGAATGGTTACGTGAAGCCGTAGCCGAATACATTGAAGAGGAAATTGGCCATCAAGAATGGGTGCTTAACGATATTGCCGCGTGTGGTTTTGATAAAGAAAGCGTGCGCCATAGTAAGCCACAATTTGCTACCGAAATGATGGTCTCGTATGCGTATGACAGTATCGCTCGTAAAAATCCATTAAGCTTTTTTGGCATGGTTCATGTACTCGAAGGGACTTCAATTGCCCTGGCTGATGGCGCAGCTTCAAATATTGCTGATGCAGTTGGTTTACCTAAAAAAGCATTTAGCTATTTAACCTCTCATGGTGCGCTTGATATAGAGCACGTAAAGTTTTTTGAAAACTTGATGAACAAAATTACTAATGAGGCCGATCAGCAAGCTATTTTACATGGCGCAAAATGTTTTTATCGTTTGTACGGTGATATTTTTCGCGCTTTAGATGACGAGCCGTTCTTTAAAGCATCAGCGCAAGAGCAACACGCATGAATACCGGCTTATGTGTGTTAACAGGAGCCACAGGGGGAATTGGCCAAGCGATTGCCAAAACACTGCACGCACAAGGTTGGCAATTACTATTAGTAGGGCGTAATGGCGATGCGCTAAATGCGCTAAGTAGCAAGTGCCCAGGTAGTATGACTTTTGTGGGAGATTTAACCGTTGCAGAAAACATGCTGGCATTGGCAATTAAAGCCAAAAAATTGGGCGGTGCTAAATTACTTATAAACAATGCAGGCATTAATGTTATGCAAAGCTTAAGTAGTTGTAGTAGTGAACAAATTGATAATCTACTGAGCACTAATTTAGCCGTGCCGATGAAACTATGCCAACTGTTTTTAGAGCAGCTGCAAGCGAATAGAGGCACCATAGTTAATGTTGGGTCGTCTTTTGGCAGCATAGGTTACCCATATCAAACACTTTATTGTGCCAGTAAATTTGGTTTGCGTGGTTTTAGCGAAGCATTATCACGAGAGCTTTCAGACACTGGCGTTAGAGTTACTTATTTAGCACCTAGAGCAACTGATACTGACATTAATGATGCTCAAACGCGGGCAATGAACAAAGCGCTTGGTAATCAAATGGACTCTCCACAGTTGGTGGCTGATGAGTTAGTTGCGTTATTAAACTCAAATAAAACCAGACGATTTATTGGTTTTCCTGAGAAACTTTTTGCACGTATCAATGGCGTTTTTCCACGTATTGTAGATAACGCAATTGCTAAACAACTCCCTAAAATAAAAAGCTTTTTAGGTTAATAGAGGATTTATTATGAAAAAATTTACTTTAGCAGCTTATTTAAGCATTGTTAGTGTGTTTTCATCGCTGGTATTTGCAGATGAACAAAGCGACTTACTCGCTATTCAACAGCAGTGGGCGGTCGCTAATTATGAGCTTAAAGATGACGCACAAATCAAAGCCTTTACTCAACTGAGTGAGCAAAGTGCTCAATTTATCGAAAACTATCCTAATTCAGCAAATAGCTATACATGGAACGGCATTGTGCTGGCAAGTTTTGCGGGTGCAAAAGGCGGCTTAGGGGCGTTGGGTTATGCCAAAGATGCAAAGGCATCATTAGAGCAAGCCCTTAAAATAGACGACAGTGCTTTAGGTGGCTCAGCGTATGCCAGCCTGGCAACTTTATACAGTAAAGTACCAGGGTGGCCAATTGGCTTTGGTGATGATGACACCGCCGATAAGTTTTTTAAGCAAGCACTCGCTTTTAATCAAAAAGGCATTGATACTAATTACTTGTATGGTGAGTTTTTATACGACGAACGTGAATATAAGCAAGCCAAAGCCCATTTGTTAGTTGCACAAGCGGCCGGTATTCGTGATACTCGCGCTAAAGCGGACAAATATCGTCAGCAAGCAATTAGCCAATTATTAGCTAAAGTTGATAAAAAACTAAAGAGATAGCAAAATAAACAATGCATTTATTATTAGTTGAAGATGATCATCTTGTGGCGCAAGGGCTTTGCCGCTCATTGCGCCAAGAAGGCTACAGTGTAGAACACAGCGCAACGGTTAAGCATGCGTTGCAATGTTTAGGCAGTGGCGAAATAGAGTTGGTTATACTTGACCTAGGCTTACCTGATGGTGATGGTTCGCAAATTTTAAAGCACATAAAAGCACAAAAAAAAGTCATTCCGGTGGTGATACTAACCGCTCGCAGTAGCATAGATGACAAAGTGCAAGGGCTTGATATGGGGGCTGATGATTATTTAGCTAAGCCATTTGAACCAGCCGAATTATTTGCTCGTTTGCGCGTAGCGAGCCGACGTGTAAATCAAGCTCAGTCGAGCTTATTACAATGTGGTGATGTTACTATGGATACGTCAGCGCACACGGTCACTTTAGCCAATGAACCGCTTTCTCTGCCGCGAAAAGAGTACATGCTGCTAAAAGCGTTACTGGAAAACCAAGGTCGCGTGCAATCTAAGCAGCAATTAGAAAATAAACTCTATCAATGGGGTGAAGAGGTTGGCTCTAACACCATTGAGGTGCATATTCATCACCTACGAAAAAAATTCCCCAGCGATTTTATTAAAACTCTCCGTGGTATTGGCTATGTTGTGGGAAAGAGATAGCTCACGTGATTAAAACACCCCTAGATCGCACAAACTTGAATTTACAAAGGTAACCATGCTCTATGTCAATTCGTAAGCGTTTAACACTTATCTTACTGTCAATGATGGTGTTAACCTGCTTTTTAGCTTTAGTAAAAGGCTATCAAAAAAGTATGAGCCATGGTGAGCAATTACTCGATAGTGAGCTAAAAGTGGTGGCTGGAGTCTTGATGCAACAGCCTCTATCTATAAACGCTATGGCGCCAAAAATGCAAGAAAGCGCCCAGTTACTGTATCAAATTTGGCAAAGTGGTGAGCTACTTAGCGGTTCTGACGAATTAAATCTTGATTTGAGCCAATATCAAGCGGGTTTTCAAACGCTTAATATTGCAGGGCATCGAATGCGGGTATTCGTTTTTGCTACTTCTTTACGTACCGTTATTGTTGCCGAGCCGATTGCTAAGCGGTTTGAGCTGGCCGAGGCGGTGATTTTATCAGCCATGTTACCCATGTTATGGGCGGTTCCTTTGCTTGCGCTATTTATTAGCTTTTTTGTTAAATATGCACTGGCACCGTTAACCCGTTTATCAAAACAGTTAGCCCTGCGCCAAGCAAATGATTTCACAGCGATCAATTGGCAGGTGACGGATGAAGAAATAAAACCAGTGATCAGCCGCTTAAACGACTTATTTAAACGCGTAGAAACGGCCTATTTACGAGAACGTTTTTTTGCCTCAGATGCCGCCCATGAATTACGTACTCCCCTGAGCAGTTTAAAAATTAATGTGTATAATTTGGCCGCCCAACAAGGCGATAACCAAGAATTACAAGCCATGACTCAAGGTATTAATCGACTCACCAATATAGTGGAGCAAATGCTAATACTAGGGCGTACTCAGCCAGAGCAGTGGCAAAAGCAGTTTAAAGAACAGTCATTATTAGCGATCACGCAAGAAGTAGTTAGCCAACTATATGAAAAAATAGAGGCTAAAAATCACACTATTAGCCTTGAGGGAGATGACTTTACTATTAACGGTGATGAGTTTACCTTAGTGACGTTGATTTCAAACCTACTGAGTAATGCTATAAAGTACGCGCCTGCAAACGGACAAATAAAAATTACCCTAAAGCAGATGCACAGGCAGCGTATTTGGCAAATAGAAGACAGCGGTCCAGGTATGACGGACGATCAAAAACAACGGATATTTAACCGTTTTTATCGCGTTGGCGGTGACCAACATCCTTCGGGTAAACAAGGTGCGGGCTTAGGCATGGCAATAGTCCAGCACATTATTGCTATTTATAGCGCTGAAATTAATTTAACAGACAGCGATTTGGGCGGCTTAAAAGTACAGGTAGTTTTTGCAGGAGCTAAATGTGATTAAACGACTTATTCACCCCTATTTATATTGTTGCGTATTTTTATCATTTAACGCCGCCAGTAAAGACTATCTTATTGTACTTAAAGATCATTTGTTTTATCCCGCAGAAATCGTGGTGCCGGCCAATAAAAAGGTACGCTTGTTAATCGAAAATCAAGATAGTACGCCTGAAGAATTCGACAGTTTCGATCTCAACCGAGAGAAAGTACTTTACCCTAATCGCAAAAGCGTTATTTATATTGGGCCGTTAACTCCTGGGCGTTATGAATTTTTTGGCGAGTTTTCACCCAATACGGCGCGTGGTGCTGTAATAGCGACCGAAAAGGAAGGTTCTGATGCTAATAACTAGCCTTGTGATGAGCCTCAATCAGTTATTGCCGGTGGCCATTTTACTTATTTTACTCCAAGTGATTGCCAAGCAAAGTTTAGTGAAGGTACTGGGGATGCTTGTTTTAGGTGTGGGGCTATCATTTTTATTTGTAAAAAGTGCGCCGCTAATTAGTCCCTTGTTCGACTACCAGGGTTTAGAATATACCCAAATTGCTTTATGTGTTTTAGTGTTTATCAGTGCGCTGTACTACGCCATTAAACAAGCAACGCCTGCATTTATGATTGCGATTATCAGTGTAATGACTCTTTATTTAAGTCATTACATTATTTACCTGATTGGCTTTTGGCAAAACAACGAAGCAGCACAAAGCTTATTTATTGGCACTTTTTTAGGCTTAGGAATATGTAGCAGCTTTAGTGTGTTGTTGTATTTTTTATTGAGTGCAATCAAACAGCGCTTTGGGCTTATCCCTTTATTGGTATTGTTAGCATTAAACAGTGCGGCAAAACTGGTTGTGGCACTTGATTTGGCGAGCCAAATTGATTTGATAGCAACAACGGCAACCGTATGGGATTTACGTGCTATTTTAACTGAAAACTCAGAGTTTGGACGGGTTTTGCGCGCACTTATCGGTTATGAGGCTACGCCTAATTTAACCAGTGTTTTAAGTTATGTGCTGAGCAGCGTGTTATTTTTATCAGTTTGTTATTTTATTCCTAAATCAATAACTAAGGAACAATCATGAAAGCAATAAACCTATTTGCAGCCACTGTATTAATTGGTTTTTGTTTATTAATACCTAAGCTGGCTTATGCTGATGGCATAGTGGTTGATAAAGTTTATCATCCGTATGTGTTGCCGTTTGAGCGCGAGCTAGAGTGGCGGCTTGTGTCACATCAAACCGACAGTGGTAATATTTTAGCGCAGCGCGTTGGCTTAGGCGGCGCAATTAACGACACCATGGCATTGGAAGGCTATTTAGTGGGCGAGCGCGATGATAATGGTGACTTTGGCTTGCAAGCGTATGAGTTAGAACTTCGTTGGCAGTTAATAGAGCAGGGCAGGCTATGGGCTGATTGGGGCGCGTTATTTGAATTTGAAAAACAGCATGACGCCGACGCATACGAAGCAACCACCGGTTTTGTGATTGAAAAAGAGTTTGGTCGTGCAAGTCTCACTATGAATGCATTTTTAGTGTACGAGTGGGGCCAAGATATACAAAATGAGTGGGAAAGCGAATTTAGAGCGCAATATCGCTACCGCTATTTGTCTGCTTTTCAGCCCGCGGTTGAGGTTTACCTTGGCGAAGACTTTGTCGGTATTGGCCCCGGATTTATAGGGTTACATCGCTTTGATGGGCAAAAACAATTAAAGTGGGAAGCCGGTTTTATTACCGAAATCAGCCAGTCAGAGAAAAATCATAGCTTTAGAATGGCACTAGAATTTGAATTTTAAGCTCTTTAAACAAGTACTTAATTTATAAAGCGGGCTGCTTAAGCTTATTTTATAAATTAAATCGCATTAAGGGTTGACTTGAGTCTGTAACTCTATATAGTAGTCAGCAGCTAGAAAGAAAGCATGATAATTTATAAATCTCCATTTCGTTGTTGTATAAGTAATACTTGTAGTACCGTCCTGAAGTTTTTAAGTACCATCTCATTTTTTGCTACACCGCCCATTAGGGCACAATTTAATTTTTATATCAGGAATAATACTATGTCTAACATCGTATCAGGTACAGTTAAGTGGTTTAACGAGTCTAAAGGTTTTGGTTTCATCGAGCAAGAAAATGGTCCAGACGTTTTCGCACATTTCTCAGCAATCAAAAGCGAAGGTTTCAAAACTTTAGCTGAAGGCCAACGTGTAGAGTTCACTCTTTCACAAGGTCAAAAAGGTCCTCAAGCTGATAACATCACAGCTCTATAATTTTACTTTTAAGTAAAATGAAAAAAAGCGCTTAAGGCGCTTTTTTTGTGTCTAAAATTTAAGAATATCTCCCCACCATCTGTAAATTTATACTAATTCGCTTAATTAAGCGGTCTATTTTGAGGCAGGAAAAACGGGTTGATAGCTAGGCAAAAAAATCGCTATTTAGTTGTTCTAAATGAGAATTTTTTAACACAGATAGCGACACGTTTAGCCCCGCAAAATGATTGAGTATTATTGCGGATTGGTATTATTAACGATAGTCACTCTCAAATCACCTGCTATTTTTAACATTATAAAAGTGCTATAAATTAATAGTTTCTACATGCTTTCTAGGTTAAGGTTATTACTTAAATTATAGGGGGTGTTTATTTTTAAATTTACATTATTAGCGTTAGGGTTGCTATTTAGCCATAATATCCAGGCTAAAGCGCCTAAATTGGTTATTTATACCGAAAGCTTTGCCCCTTACAATTTTCAAAATGAAGCTGGGCAGCTAGCGGGTATTAATCATGACATAGTGAAAGATACCTGTGCCCGTGCAGCGCTACAGTGCGAATTTATTATGTTACCTTGGAAGCGTGCTTACCACTTAGTGCAAAGTAACCCGCAGTCAGCCATTTTTTCTTTGGCAAAAACGCAAGAGCGAGAACCTCTTTTTAAATGGGTTGGACCCTTGGTGTCAAATCAAACCTATTTTTATAAATTAAAAACCAGTGAACATATTGTCATGGACGATATCACCCAAGCTAAGAACTATTCGTTAGGCATAGTGCGAGGCGATATTTATGAAATGCTGGTGCGTCGACTTGGGTTTGTAGCTGATAAAAACTTATTACTGTTTAGTGAAGCAGACTCATTTATGCGACTGTTTTTTAAAAAACGCATCGATTTAATTATTGGCTCTGACTTTACTATTGATCATCAAACTGAGCCATTTGGGTACTCTAGGGATGACTTGGTGAAGCTCAAGCAAATTCATGTGGATGAGCTTAAAGGCAATTATATTGGTTTTAATAAAGCCGCTTCACCTGTGGTAGTGAAACGCTTTAATCAAGCACTTGAGCAGCTTAAGGCTGAGTCTGGCTATGAACCTTACATTAAACGTTATGTAAAAAATTAAGCCTATAGACAATAATAAACACGCCTAAGCACAGAAAAACTCAAAAAGTTCCCACTCAATAATGCCTATATTACCTCTTCACAGCCATTCATTCTTGTTAACTTTGCTACCTTTTATACTCTCAAGTGCCTTGTAAAGGGCTAATAAGTAAATGCTTCTGCAGTTACACAGTTGTTTATATTTTTTAGTAATACCAATTCGCTTAATTAAGTGGTCTATTTTGAGGCTGGAAAAACGAGTTGATAGCTAGGCAAAAAATTCGCTATTTAGTTGTTCTAAATGAGAATTTTTTAACACAGGTAGCGACACGTTTAGCCCCGCAAAATGATTAAGTATTATTGTGGATTGGTATAAGTGCAATGATGGCTTTTGATGGCGTAAGGAGTGCGTGAATGAAAGCTTTGCTAGGGAATTTTTAGGTATGAATTGCTGAGGATTTAGAAAGTAGAGGCTATAAAAACGATAAAAGGGCCTTGCGGCCCTTGGTGAAGTATCGTTCAAGTCAGATAGTGCTTTAACCCCTTAAAGCGCTATCCTATTGTTTTGCAACAGTTGGATCGTCTCATTAAGTTTCTAAGCTAGCGAGAGGAAAAACCCAGCAATTGCTGCGCTCATAAGGTTAGCCATAGATCCTGCTAACACTGCTCTGAGCCCTAAGCGTGCGATATTCTTTCGCCGACTAGGCGCCATACCGCCTAATCCACCTAGTAAAATGGCTATCGATGATAAGTTAGCAAAGCCACACAAGGCAAAGGTAACAATTGCTTGTGTATGCGCACTTAACGTATCGCGATAATTTATAAAGTCTAAGTAAGCAACAAACTCATTTACTACTAACTTTTGACCAATAAAGCTGCCGGCTAAAATTGCCTCATTCCACGGTACACCTAATAACCATGCAACAGGGGCAAACAAGTAGCCTAAAATTTCTTGTAGCGTTAATGTAGGGTAATCAAACAACCCACCAATACCGCCTAATAAACCGTTTAATAACGCAATCAGTGCAACAAATGCTAAAAGCATAGCACCTACGTTTAATGCTAAGTGCATACCGTTTGCTGCGCCTGATGCTGCTGCATCGATTACGTTAACAGGCTTATCGTCGCCTAAATCTATATCGGCTAAATCATCTTTAGGTGTTTCTGTCTCTGGCACTATCATTTTTGCCATTAAGAAACCACCTGGCGCTGCCATAAAACTGGCTGCAATTAAATATTTAAGGTCTACACCAATAATTACGTAACCGGCCATTACAGAGCCTGCTACGGTGGCTAAGCCACCAACCATTACGGCAAATAACTCAGATTTGGTCATTGTCGCAATAAACGGTTTAACAATGAGTGGCGCTTCAGTTTGGCCAACAAAAATATTTGCGGTGGCTGAAAGCGACTCGGTGCGAGAGGTTTTCAATAATTTTTGTAAACCACCGCCTAAAATTTTAATTATCCAATCCATAATGCCTAAGTGGTATAACACAGCAACAAGTGCTGAGAAAAACACAATCACTGGCAATACTTGAATGGCAAAAATAAACCCAAGTGTATCTTGCGATGCTAATGGGCCAAATAAAAAGCCAATTCCATCGTTGGCATACCCAATAACCGATGAAACGGCGCGAGACATACTCGCTAATACATTTTTGCCTGCTTCAAAAAACAGTACAAAACCGCCGATAATGACTTGCATTAAAAATGCGATACCCACGGTTCTTAGTTTTATTGCTTTGCGATCAGTTGAGGCCGCAAAAGCGATGCCTAGTAGCACTAGCATGCCTACTAAGCTCATAAATGTTGTCATACAAACGTTTCCCGTTGTTATTCTTGTAAAATGTACTTTATTTTACTTTTTATAATATCAATCGCAACGCGATTCATACCGCCTCGAGTCACAACTAAGTCAGCGTTATGCTTTGAAGGCTCAATAAATTGATAAAACATCGGTCTAACAGTTGCTTGATATTGCTCAACAACAGATTGTAATGTTCTGCCTCTTTGTTCCATGTCGCGTTGCATTCGGCGCATTAAACAAATATCCAATGGCGTATCTATAAACACCTTGATATCAAATTCTTTATTAAGCGCTTTATCACTCAGTAATAAAATACCTTCTACAATGAGTATTTTAGCCGAAGCCACACGGCGCGTTTTATCGCTACGTGTATGCTGGGCATAATCATAAGTTGGTACTTCAACAGAGTGGCCATTACGAAGTTGCGTTAAATGCTCAAGCAATAGCTCGTGTTCAAATGCATCAGGATGGTCGTAATTCGTTTGCGTACGATGTGCCATCGGCAAATGCGATTGATCCTTGTAATAAGCATCTTCTTCAATAATGGCGATAGCGCCTGGTTCAAGCTCATTTACCAATTCATTGTAAATAGTTTGGCTAAATAGAGATTTGCCGGACGCCGATGCGCCTGCAATAGCTATAATAGTTCGTGTCACTAAAGTTCTCACCCACACAGAAGGATATATTGTTGGTAGATCACAATAGCAAAAAAGACACGATTAATCTCTTTTGCTTCGCTTAAGAGTGCAAATTTATAATGTTTAGGTTTTATGAAACAGGACTTATGTCCTGTACGGAAAATTCGAAGAGCAGATAAAGTAACCACCTAGAACAGATGTGAGGTCACAATGGCAAGAGCAATTATCTTAATGGCGGATAGTTTAGGAATTGGCGCAGCACCCGATGCAGATAAATTTGGTGATGTTGGTGCTAATACATTCGCACATTTACTCAAGGCATATTATGACGAGACTGGCAGTAAGCTTTCGCTTCCTAACCTTTCAAAATTAGGGTTAGTGGATGCATGTGAAGCCGCTGGTAAAGAACCCTGTTTAGTTGCTGAGCGACATGAATCACAAGGTGCATGGGGTTACGCAAAAGAGCTTTCAAGCGGTAAAGACACGCCATCGGGTCATTGGGAAATGGCAGGCGTGCCAGTGTTATTTGATTGGGGTTACTTCCCGAAAACACAGCCGAGTTTCCCACAAGAATTTGTAGACGAGTTTATTGCTCGCACAGGTATTCCGGGCATTTTAGGCAATTGCCATGCCTCAGGTACCACGATTTTAGAGCAGCTAGGTGAAGAGCACGTAAAAACAGGTAAACCAATCTGTTACACCTCAGCTGATAGTGTGTTTCAAATAGCCGCGCATGAAGAATCATTCGGCCTAGAGAAGCTTTATCAAGTTTGCGAAATCGCACGGGCGCTGCTTGATGAAATGAATATAGGGCGAGTGATTGCGCGGCCATTTTTGGGTTCTAATAATCAAGATTTTGCCAGAACAGGTAATCGTCGTGATTATTCAGTATTACCGCCATCGCCAACATTGCTTGATGTACTTGCAAAAGACGGTGGCGAAGTTATCAGTATTGGTAAAATTTCAGATATTTATGCGCATCAAGGCATTACCCAAAAGCATAAAGCGCCAGGGTTGATGAACTTGCTAGAAAAAACCAGCGAAGTGGTGGCGACTGCGCCGGATCACAGTTTGATTTTTACCAATTTAGTTGATTTTGATGAAAAGTTTGGTCACCGCCGAAATCCTGTTGGCTATGCGAAAGCGCTCAAAGAGTTTGATGATTACTTACCCACTATTTTAGCGCAATTAAAGCCGGATGATTTATTAATGATCACCGCCGATCATGGCTGTGACCCGACCTTTCCAGGGTCTGAGCACACCCGTGAATATGTGCCGGTTATTGCCTATCAGCCAGGGATGAAAAATACCCCGCTGGGCGAACGCAACAGCTTTGCCGATATTGGCCAAACGCTTGCACAATGGTTTAACCTTAAAGCGTTAGAATATGGTGATGGCTTTATTGATAAGCTGAACACAGTTAAGTAACTTAAAAATACGCTCGATATTTTTAAAGTAATAGGGCTTTTAGCCAAACAAAAGGAAAACAATCGATGAGTACTCCGCATATCAGTGCAAACGTAGGTGATTTTGCCGAAACAGTATTAATGCCAGGCGATCCGCTACGCGCACAATATATTGCTGAAAACTTTTTAGATGATGCAGTGCAAGTAACCGGCGTACGTAACATGTACGGCTTTACTGGAACTTACAAAGGTAAGCCAGTGAGCATTATGGGTTCTGGCATGGGCATTCCTTCAATGTCAATTTATGCTCGTGAGCTTATTGTCAGTTTTGGCGTTAAAAATATTATTCGTATAGGTACCTGTGGTGGTATTGGTAGCGATATTAAAATTCGCGACGTAATTTTTGCACAAGGTGCAAGCACAGATTCAAACGTAAATCGTGCTCGCGTTCGTGGTACTGACTTTGCTGCCATTGCTAACTTTGAATTACTTTTAAACGGCGTAAATGCAGCTAAAGATTTAGGTATTGATGCGAAAGTAGGTAACGTATTTACTACCGATACTTTTTATCAAGCAGACGACACGTTTTATAAAGATCTAGACAAACTAGGTGTACTCGCTGTTGATATGGAAACAGCTGGCTTATACGGCGTAGCAGCAGAATACGGTGCAAAAGCAATGGCATTATTTACCGTCAGTGATCATGTAATCACAGGCGAAGCAACACCTGCAGATGAGCGTCAAACCACGTTCAACGAAATGGTTAAAATTGCCCTAGAGTCAATTTAATAAATACAACAGTTCCTTGGTAACGTATTCACTAAGTTTTGGAGACACGCCCAAAGTGAAGTGAGACTAAACCCCCAAAGCCGCATTTTATGCGGCTTTTTTTATGCCTGAAATTTAGGTGTGAGATTCGGGCCTCGGGGTGCGGGCCACGGGTTTCGAGCTACGGGTTTTAGGTTCCTAGGTTTCAGGTTAAAGGTCAAAGGTTTTAGCAGTCGCTCGAAGCCCGTTGTCTTCTCATTTACTCTCATTCACTTCTCTGTGTTTAAACAAGAAATTAGACTTTAGATGTCAGATTAAAATGCGCGAGGTAAACTTCCGCCTACTGATATGGTTACCTTCTGAATTTACTGTAGGCGGAGCTTTATGCCGCGCAAGGTCATTAATTTAAAAAA
>NZ_JBQKUL010000042.1:0-39141 GCF_054968565.1 Pseudoalteromonas sp. G5_S1_54_S4
ATGTAAGCGGAAGAGTATTTTTTTGTTTTTCCAAGAAAAAATGACCTTTTCCTGATAATAATAGCAGACTATCTTTTTGGCCTTGTTTGGCAAGTTCAACAGGTCTTTGTATGTTTACTGAACCTTCACCTCGTCCATCCTCTAAAGTAGATGTTACACCTGCTAACATAGCATGCTCTATGCAAAAACAATCTCTTTTATTATTAAAGTCAGGGAAAGTTTGCTTAATTGTTTGTGGTATCCCTCGCCCTCTATCCGCAATTAACGCCGTAATATATTTCCCTTTATCGTCTTCGCCTTGATCAAAATAACTAAACCAAGTTACGTCCACAAGGTTAGTAGGCCCGTTATAGGCATGATGATTAATGTTTAGAAATGTTTCTTTTAAAGCAGTTCCCAAGTTCTGAGGTAATGTGCTTAATCCAGTCAATTTCCTGATTTTACCTAAAAATCCTGAGATATTTTTGTTGTTTCCGCAAAGAAAGTTAGAGTTTTCATCGCACCACATTCTCTCTATTTTTTTAGTTCCCCCTTGCTTGAGTGCCGTTTGTAATCCTGTACATTCAAATTGGCTTTGTACATCAGTATTTTTTGGAAGAATTACACTATAAAAATTATTTGAAATATATAACTGCCTACTAATTACATTAGCAAATAAGTAAAGTACAGCAGCAGCCGTTACCTTTTTGACATCTGAAAGATCTAACTTGACATAATTATCATTAGGTAAACGATCTAGTTGAGATAGGAATACGTACGTTTCTAATGTTGCTTTCTCATCTATGTCGTACAGGCACAGTTTTTTTGGTGCCTTAATTGTAATCCATTCCATGGCATCTCCTGATAATAAACATAATTAATATAATTGATTAGAGGAAGCAAAGCTAGCTTTAAACACATCAGTCAGTATTCAAAAGGCAGCTTTAGCTCCATGAAATCTAATTGTTTTGTTAGTTTTAAACTTTTAGGAAACCAAAGGGGTCAAATCTTGACTTCAGACATCAAATTTATTGACTGACCCGTTATCCTTATTTTGCCTATTAGACAAAGTCTAAAGCACTAAGATAAATCAGTAACCCCCTACTTTTAGCTATTATGTACTTTTATTACTGCTCAGAACTTATAAACTCAACAACCCTTCTACCCATTCTAAAACGAGGCGAGTATTTCGGGTTTGAAAGCGCTGCTTATTAGGTATGTAGTAGCAAAAGTCAGATTCAACTACGTGGGTATTAAAGTTTTTAAGTAACTCGGTGTCTAATAATCGTTGTACTAGCGTGGTTGAGCAAAAAACCAGTCCTGAGCCTGCCATAGCTTCTTGAATACCAAATAGCTCTTGGTCAAATGTTTTATTTAATACTAAATAACGCAGGATCTAAGTTGTTTTGAGTAAGCCATTGTTTAATTGGAGGCTCACTTAGCGCGTTGTTTTTCCATTTAGTGGTATAGAGCGTAACTGGGCCGTTTTGCCATGGGATATCAGCGGCTTTGTATGAGCCGAATACGTTAAATTGTTCGGTTTTTATAATGTCATCAGCGTTTATATTGCGTTGCTGGCCAAAGCGAACCGGTAAGGTGTGTAATTGCTTATCAACGGCTTCACTGGTTGATATATCCACTTCAAGATTGGGCTGACTTTTTGATAGCTCCTGTAATGCGGGTATTAAACACAGTGCGGCCAGTGATGACGTAGTGGTTATTTTAACGACGGTGCCTTTGGCTTGTACGGTAGCTAGCGCTTGGTTAATAAGGTTAAAGCCATTGCTTGTTGCTTCACTTAAATATTCACCAGTGGGGGTAAGAGTGATTTTTCTAACTTGGCGGTAAAATAAATCCACATTTAAACGGTTCTCAAGGTTATTTATATGATGCGAAATCGCGGTTGGGGTGAGCGATAGTTCATCCGCGGCGGCTTTAAAACTGCCTAAACGCGCCGCAGCTTCAAAGGCTTTAAGTGCTTGTAGTGATACTTGCATAGGGGATTATTCACACCAAATAGAATTAACTTATAGATGAGTATAACTTATTTATAGTTAAGATTTACTCGTTTGTGAAATATGCCTGTTAGTAAGATGATTAACCTACATTTACTAATAGGATAAACAGTATGACTACCCTACTTCACGTTGATGCAAGCGTAAGAGCTGTTAAAAACGACAACCCAGAACACGATTCAATCTCTAAAAATATTGCTAAGCATTTTATTGATAGCTTTGCAAAGCGCCAAGCTATAGATGAGTATTTTTACCGTGATGTTGGTGTGAATCCTCCGCCTTTTATTACCCAAGACTGGATAGGCGCAGTATTTACACCTGATGATTGATAAACCAAAGGGGTCATAAACCAAAGGGGTCAAATCTTGACTTCAAACCAAAGGGGTCAAATCTTGACTTCAGACATCAAATTTATTGACTGACCCGTTATCCTTATTTTGCCTATTAGACAAAGTCTAAAGCAACAAGATAAATCAGTAATCCCCTACTTTTAGCTATTACTTTGTTTGATTTCTAACTAGCACTTACAAACTCAACAGTCCTTCTACCCATTCTAAGACAAAGCGTGTGTCTCGGATTTCAAAGGATTGTTTATTAATTACTTGATCAAATACCATCTTACAATGCGGTATTTTTAACCAAACCGTAACGGGGGTTTACAGTAACTGCTTAAAACGCGGGCGCTTTTACTGTACTTTATTAACTGATAAGGTGATTAATATTGAGTAGTAAAATTGCGTTTTAGTAACGATTTAAACAGGAGTCATTAATGGCAACTACACTGGCGTTTGATGTATACGGTACGCTTATAAACACCCATGGCGTGGTGTCGTTACTTGAAAATATGGTTGGTGATAACGCGCACGCATTTTCGACTACTTGGCGTGAAAAACAACTCGAATATTCGTTTAGACGCGGCTTAATGCAGAACTACGTGCCGTTTTCGTTGTGTACTGAGCAGGCGCTTGATTATGCGTGTTTACTGCACAAGGTAACTTTAAGCGATGAGCAAAAAGCACAGTTATTAGCACGCTATAAAACCCTACCCGCATTTGATGATGTAAAAGCAGGGCTTGAGAGCTTAAAAGCACAAAACTATCGGTTATTTGCGTTTTCTAATGGTGCGGCCAGTGCGGTAAATACCTTGCTCGAAACCGCAGGCATAAGTGAGCTTTTTGAAGGCGTGGTGAGCGCCGATGATATTAAAACCTTTAAACCCAACCCCGGTGTTTATAGTCATTTTTTACGTCAGGCACATTCAACCGGTGCTAATACCTGGTTGATATCGAGTAATCCGTTTGATGTTATTGGGGCGTTATCGCACGGTATGCGTGCTGCGTGGATACAGCGCTCAAGTGAGGCTATTTTTGATCCCTGGGAACTAACGCCTACAATAACGGCGTGCGATATACATGATTTAAAAACTAAGCTAGCCAGTAATAAATAACCAATGATTTAGTTGGCAGGGGTTAAATTACACCAATGAAAGGCTAGGTTTGCGCTTACAAACCTAGCCGTTTTTTAGTCTTCAATTGCAATAGCAATTTCTATTTCGTTACTGCTTTTATAGTACTCAAAGTCGCTAGTGTAGGTGCGGGCATAACGGCAATCGTCTGAGCTGAAGTATTGCCAAATTTCGCCCCATAAATCGATTACTGCATCGGGCATTTCACCCTCACCTTTAAATACCAAATAACGCCCCGCTTGGGTGGTTACTTTTTTAGCTTCAGGGAGTTTAATTGATAAATTATCGCAGCAGGCAATTACGTCAAAGTCCCCAGTGAGATCGCTTTCGTAATTAGTATACACACCATACACTTTGGTGTTTTGGGTGAGGCTGTTGGCAAACTTTTCACCAAATTTTTGCCAAAGTTCAGCTATATTTGCAGTGCCAGCATTCATTTCATTGGCGTTGCAGGTTCTTACTTTTAAGCCGATTAAGGTCTGACTTGCTAATTGTTTTACTTCCATCATGACGTCCTTTAGCGTTAATACAAACACCAACGTAACAGAAAAACCGCCAATACTTTAAATTTTGTATTAAATATTTCATAAACAGTGGTTATTAAGCTCAATTGCGTGTTTATTGCTCATGTTTAAATAGGTGCCAATCGCTAAACGTGGCTTTGCTACCGCTAAAATAATTGCTCAACTTCCCTCTTTTTTAACTTTATTTTTGCATGTAATGCTTGTCGTTTAATAGTGAAGTTTATCGATTTTAGTTAAAAATATACGACAAGCTTATTAGCTCTAATTAAAAAAAAGTTGCTATCTAATCTTTTTTCATTATTGTAAATGGGAATCATTATCATTAAGATCCTTACACCTAAAAAGTGTACTCAAGGAATGTTGATGTGTCTCAATCTCAAGTGTTAAATATTAATACCATTGAAAAACAGGCTGTATTTGAACAAAGCGGCTTGCCCCCACAATTCAATTTAGAGCAGTTCATTAATTATCAGATAGCGTCATTGCAAGGGTTGTCGGCAGTTCAGCAAGCGATGGCTAAAGCCCAAAAGCCATTTTCAGGTGTGTCGGTAAATGCGTTAGCAGAAGTCGTAAACGATGTTGATTTATCACAGCCATTGGCTGACTTTCCGGCGGTGCTTGAAGAGCTAAAAGGCGTGTATTTAGATCATGCTGTGTATTTTCATCATCCGCGTTATATGGCTCATTTAAACTGCCCTGTAACCTATCCTGCTGTGGTGGCCGAACACATTATTGCCGCTATTAATACCTCGGTAGATACGTGGGATCAAAGTGCAGGCGCGACGTTAATTGAGCAAAAGCTGATTGATTGGACATGCCAAAAAGCAGCATTGCCAAGCACTGCCGATGGAGTATTTACTAGTGGTGGCACACAATCAAACTTAATGGCAATGTTAGTTGCTCGTGAAGTGGCTGTTAGCCGCTATGCGCCAGAACATCAGGTAAAACTTCAGGGCTTACCAGCTGTTGCCTCGCGCTTTAAAATTTACTGCTCTGAGGTGGCGCACTTTAGTATTCAAAAAGCAGCGGCGTTACTGGGCTTAGGTTACAACGCCGTGGTGCCAGTGGCTACAAACAGCAAAATGCAAATGGATATGCAGGCACTTAAAACCGCCATAGCAACAAGCAAAGCGCAAGGTGATTTACCCATTGCAGTAGTTATTACCGCAGGCACAACTGATTTTGGCTCAATCGATCCAATCCATAATATTGCCATGCAGGCTAAAGAAGAGCAGCTATGGTGCCACGTAGATGGCGCTTATGGTGGCGGTTTGTTGGTAAGCGAGCACCACCGCAATGCGCTTAATGGCATTGAGTTGGTTGATTCAATAACGATTGATTATCACAAATCATTTATGCAACCGGTTAGTTGTAGTGCCTTTTTATTAAGCGACAAACGTCATTTTAGCCACATTACTTTGTATGCCGATTATTTAAACCCATTAGCAGAGGCGGGAAATGGCACGCCTAATTTGGTTGATAAAAGCCTGCAAACCACTCGCCGTTTTGATGCCTTAAAGTTATGGCTAACACTGCGCACCACTGGAGAAGCACCGCTTGGCCGCGCGTTCGATAAAGTTATTGGCCTTGCGCGCCAAACGCATATTGTACTTAACGACCATCCCGACTTTGAAGTAGTTAACTACCCCGAGCTTAGTGCCTTGGTATTTAGATTTGCCCCTGATGACTTAAAACATGACCTTGATTTACTCGACTCTTTAAACCTGCATGTACGACAAACGTTTTTACAAACCGGTGAAGCCATGGTTGCCCGTACAAAAATAAATGGTCGTCATTACCTTAAATTTACATTGCTTAATGCGCAGTGCCAATTATCTGATGTACGCGCTGTTATTGAGCAAATTAGCCACATTGCATGGCAAACATATAGGGAAATTGCATAATGGATAATCAACCTTACGATTTTATCGCTATTGGCCTTGGCCCATTTAACTTATCTTTAGCGTGTTTAAGTGAACCGCTTGAAGATGTAAAAAGCCTGTTTTTAGAACAACGTAGTGAATTTGACTGGCACCCAGGAATGATGCTTGAGGGCGTTACATTACAAACTCCGTTTATGTCGGATTTAGTAACCATGGCAGATCCAACCAGCCAGTATAGCTTTTTAAATTATGCCAAATTAAATAATCGTTTATACCCGTTTTATATTCGCGAAAGCTTTTTTTTATTGCGCCGTGAATACAACTTATATTGCCAATGGGTTTGCTCGCAGCTTTCAAATGTTAACTTTGAACAAACAGTCACTCAAGTTGAGTTTTGCGCGCAAAGTGAGTGTTATACCGTTAGCTGTAACACCCCCAATGGTACGCAACATTATGTGACTCGCCATATTGTTTTGGGCACAGGGCCTGCACCGTATATTCCTGATTGCGCTGTGCAAAGTAACTCAAATAACGTAATGCACAGTAGCGATTTTTGTCATCGGCTTGATGAATTAAAGGCAGCTAAACGGGTTACTGTGGTAGGGGCTGGGCAAAGTGCAGCAGAAATTTACCACACCTTATTGCAACAAGCAGTACCGCAAGGCTTGCAGTTAGATTGGATAGCACGCTCACCGCGCTATTTTCCGCTTGAGTATACTAAGCTCACCCTTGAAATGACCTCTCCTGAGTATGTTGATTACTTTTATAATTTAAAAACTGAGCAGCGAGATTGGCTCAATCAAAACCAAAAAAATCTATTTAAAGGCATTAACGGCGATTTAATTAACGACATTTTCGACACCCTCTACGCGCAAAGCCTTGATGGGCCAATTTCTACTACATTTAAAACTAACAGCAAGCTAACAATCACTCAAAAAGTAGGTAAGCGTTTACTGACTGAGTTTTATCATCAGGAGCTTGAGCAGCCCTTTTCAATAGAAACCGACTTTTTAATTTGCGCCACGGGCTTTAAATATCAGCGCCCTGCTTTTTTAAATAATATTGCCCACCAATTACCCCAAGATGAGCAAGGTCGTTATTTAGTGAGTCGTGAATATGCGGTAGATAGCGAACAAAAACGTATTTTTGTACAAAATGCCGAGCAGCATACTCATGGTTTTGTAACTCCAGATTTAGGTATGGCTTGCTACCGTAATAGTATTATTTTACGTGAAATTTTAGGTTATTCGCCTTATCAGGTTGAGCAAAAAATTGCTTTTCAAAACTTTGATTTAAGTGATGTAACCCTATCAGCACAACAGCAGAGTAGCGCCGCATGAGTCTTCGTTTAGCGCTAATTTTGCTGACGGTTATTTCGGTGGTATGCGATACCTTGTTGCTACCGTTTTATCCGCAATTTTTTGCTAGTGAATTTGCTATTAGTAACGCCACGTTAATCGGCCTCTTTGTGGCTAACTGTTGTATTACTGTAATGCTGGCTTTACCACTATGGGCTAAGGTCGCTAAAAAATACAATGAGTTGGCTTTGTGGTTAGTAACCCAAGTAGTAGCCGCTGGTTTTGGCCTGCTTTGCTACTTTGCGACCAATGTGTGGGAGTTTTGGATTTACTACCAACTTATGTTGGTGCTAAAGGCAAGCTACCTACTTATATACCCATTTGCACTGCGATTAGAGCAACAAACTAAGCATTTATCTATTATTGGTTTGTTTTCTGTATTGATGCACTTTGGTGCGATTGGTGGTGCTTTAATTGGTGGTTACTTCTTTAGTTTAGCAGAGCCACGCTATGCGTTATTACTCAGTAGTGCCGGTGACCTAGTTCAGGTTTTATTATGCGCCTACTTAATGTATTCATTAAAAACAGGTATTTATCAGCAAGCAATAGCGACTGAAAAACCGCGAGAACGTATTCCCTATTTTATTTGGCAATTTTGCTTTTTAAGTGTGGTGGTTTATTTTAGCGCGTTTTTAATTCGCCCCTTCTTTACTACTCATTGGCAAGCATTAAACGCACAAAGCAGCACGTTGCAAAGCGCTGTTGTATACGCCATTCCTGCTTTTGCTGCGCTTGTTATGCTGGTTTTTAACCATTATAGACAGCATTTACCACTTCCAACATTAAGCCGCACGAGCACTTTGTTATGTGCACTTATTTTGGGGGCACTTGGGCTTTATTTACAAGCGCAGGCGTCGGTGGGGTTAGTGATTTTATCACGTGTTTTATATGGCTTTGCGCTATTTCAAGTGATGGTACTACTAGAGGTAATACTATTTGCTAAAAGTGAGCCTGCACATTACGGCAGCGACTTTGCCAAAGTGCACATTGCTCAAAACATCGGGGTTATTTTAGCGTCGTTACTAGTGGGTATGAGCGTAGAGCATCTTTCAACAACGGTTGTGTTTTACTTTGCTGCCATTGGCTTTGCAAGCCTTGCCTTTATTTTGCTTTGGCGGGTTAAGGCGGTTGCTCGAACTGCGCGTTCAGCGTCTTAGTTTTTAAGATTTATTGGAGTTTTTATGTATTTTTCATCTTTTGTAACCATCCTACAGCATACCGGCAAAGTGACGATGCGGTTATTACAACAAACAGATATGCCAACAGTTTGCGATTGGCTTAAGCAACCGTATGCGCACTTTTGGGGTATGCAGCAGCAAACCGAGCAACAAATAACTAAAGCGTATCAAGCTATTATTGATACGCCTCATCATCAGGCATACGTTATAGAGCAAAATAATAACCTATTGGCTTTAGTTGAGCTTTATAGCCCTGAGCACGAAAGCTTAATGAAAGCGGCGTACGAAGTTGAACCTAATGATGTAGGTATGCATATTTTATTAGCGCCTAACACGGCACCTAAGCGCCATTTTAGTTTTGAAATGATGCAGTGCGTGCTGCAAAGTATTTTTGCTCAAAACAGTGCCGCCCGTGTTGTGGTTGAGCCCGACATTGCTAATAGTAAAATCCATACTTTAAATAAGCGTTTGGGGTTTGTGCACACCCAGCAAATTCAACTGGGCGAAAAAGCCGCTTATTTAGGCTTTTGTAATAAAGCAGCCTTTGATAGGCACAGCCAACTATTTACTGATTCGTTAGCACCTTTGCAAACTGATTACGTGATACAGCCACATTGGCAATGGGCAAACCGGCATTTACAAGCTAAAGCCCTGACTGAGCTAGTGCACGAGCGTTTATTGGTTGCAGAGACAACAAAGCAAGGCTTTAAAGTAAACGTTGAAGGCGGTTACTTTATTTTTAATGGCCGTGCTATGGCACTAAACCATATTGATATAGACGAGCCAAGCCTATGCTTTTACAACCTTAACGAAGAGCTGCAGCCGCTAGATGTGTTGCACTTTTTTAGTATGCAAGGGCCTGCGCTAGGTTTAACGGGTAAGCGCCTTGCCACCTACCTTGAAGAGCTAAATGCTACTTTAGCCAGTGCGTGCTTTAAACGTGAAAATAACACGTTAACAGCGGCGCAGTTAGCTAATTTAGGGCTGCAAAAAATAGAAGCCGCAATGAGCGAAGGTCACCCTGCCTTTGTTGCTAATAATGGCCGCATTGGTTTTAGTAAAGCTGACTTTTTACGTTATGCGCCAGAAGTAGGCAAACCGTTTAAAGTACTGTGGTTAGCAGCGCATAAAGCGGTATGCGACTTTGCCCATAGTGAATACTTTGCCGATTACCTAAGCCATATAAGTGATGAACTAGATTTAACCACTCGAGATGCGTTTAACACAGCGCTAAAAGCTCAAAACCTAAACCCCGATGATTACTTACTCATTCCTGCTCACCCTTGGCAGTACCAACACAAATTGAGTGTGGTATTTGCAAATGAGTTGGCAAATCAGCGATTAGTGTATTTAGGTGAAGGTGACGATTTATATCAAGCGCAACAGTCAATTCGGACCTTATATAATTGCTCGCACCCGCATAAGCCGTATTTAAAAGTGGCGTTGTCGATTTTAAATATGGGATTTATGCGTGGCCTATCGCGTGCTTACATGGCGGTGACTCCTGCCATTAACGATTGGGTATTTGCTAAGGTTAGCCAAGATCAACAACTCGCAGGCGCTAATTTTACAGCGCTTAGAGAATACGCCACTTTAGGCTATGCCCATCATACGTTTGAGCAAAGCGCGCTTGGAGATACACCCTATCGTAAAATGTTTGCCTGTTTATGGCGAGAAAACCCAAATCATAATTTAAATAGTGATGAACAACTGACCACCATGGCAGCGTTATTACACTTAGATAATAATGGCCAAAGTTTAGTGGGCGAATGGATAACGCAAAGTGGTTTGAGCACGCAGCAGTGGTTACGTGCCTACTTTAATGCTTATTTAATTCCGCTAGTACATTGCTTTTACGCGCATAAATTAGTGTTTATGCCTCACGGCGAAAACCTCATTTTAAAGCTTAAAAATTCGGTGCCAGTGGGCGCATATATGAAAGACATAGGTGAAGAGGTTGCCTTACTTAATAGCACTGAAGTATTGCCAGCAGGCGTTGAACGTATTCATGTTTCTATGCCTAAAGAACTTGAGCTATTAAGTATATTTACCGATGTATTTGACTGCTTCTTTAGATACTTAGTGGCAATTTTAGTGCGGGAAGAGCGTATTACAGAGCATGACTTTTGGCAGTGTGTTACGCAAAGTGTTAAAGCATATCAACATGCTACTCCTGCTTTAAATGAGCGATTTAAAGAGTATGACTTTTTTAGTGATGAGTTTGCTCACTCTTGTTTAAACCGCTTACAGCTGGGTAATAATGAGCAAATGGTTGATTTAACGGATCCGGCAGGTAGTTTGCAGTTTGCTGGTAACTTAAACAACCCCGTATCGGCAAAGCTGTATGGCTAAACCGATTACCCTTGCGCAGTTTTTATATTGCCAACAACCCGTGCAACGAACTTTTAAACCGAGCTTATTATTAGTGCGCGCTTTAACAGTTCGTTGTAAGGCGCAGTACCCTACTGCGCCTAAGCAATTTATTAGTCGGCATTTGTATTTACAGCTTTGCTGGCAAGCTGTTTACGCTTATTGCTATTGGTTTGCTTGCAAGCAAAGTACGGCTGATCCCATTAACATGTCGTTAGCGGTAAATGGCGCTTATTGTCGTGGGTTTAACCTGAATAATGGCGTGTTAGTAAGTAAAACTGAGCAAACCAAAGCGTTTACTCATTTTATAAGCCAAGTTGGTGAATGGGTAAATACCGACTATGCACTTGGTAAAAAAGAACAAGCTCGGTTATTACTCGATTCATTATGTAGCGCCATTGAGCGAGCTCATAGCTTAGACCTTGCTACTACTTTACATATCAACAATTGCCATCGTCAGCTGCACACCCTTATTTGTGAACACTTTAATCTTGATACGCCATTTACTGAAAAACCCCAGCGTTTAACCTGTTGCCGCTATTATTTAGCCGGTTATAGCAAATGCCAAACCTGCCCTAAAAAGGACATTAAAACCAATGAACCAACGTCTTAAAACGATTGATCTTGCGCGTGGTGCGAGCGTTTTTATTATGATTATTGTGCATACCTTATGGATGTATGCCTCCACGACGCTTCAAAGTGAAAGTATATTTGGTACGGTTGTGCATATACTTGGCAAAGGCACCGCCTCGTTTTTAGTGGCAATGGGGCTATCTATGGCGCTTTCGCGTAGGCAAACCCCCTTACTGTTAATTAAGCGAGGTTTACAGCTTTTACTGCTTGCTTATTTAATGAATGCGGCCAAGTTTTGGCTACCTATTGAAGTATTTAATACCATGCCTGAGGCGTTTATAAATGCTTATGGCTGGCAAAGTCCGCTCAGTGCTGGGCAGTTACAATTTATGGTGTTAACAGGTGATATTTTACAACTGGCTGGAGTTAGCTTATTACTGTTTGGTGTGCTTAATATTGCCCGTTGGAAAACAACATGGATTGCGGTTTTAGCCATTGCAATTGCAGTTTTGAGCCAGTTTGTAAGGGGGCAGCAATTTACGCTTTCACCTTATATTAGTGATTTGTTTTTCGCTAATAACTATCAGGTGTATTTTCCGGTTTTTCCTTGGATAAGTGCGATATTAACGGGGTATGTACTTGGTCGTTTATACCTTAGTAACCAACAAAATGCCGATTACTTATATAAAGTATGTGCACAACTTGGTGCTGCTTTACTGGTTATTGGCGGCATATGGTTAGCCATTGATTTTAAAGGACAGTTTGGCAACTTTTTCCATTTAAATGGCGGCGGTATTAGCTATTTAGTTGGCTTAAATTTATGTGTCCTAGCGGCTATACAGTATATTTTTGCTGATAAATATAATGGCCCTATTACACGTGCTCTTTTATATGCCAGTAAACATGTAACCGCGCTGTATGTTATTCAATGGGTACTTATTTGCTGGTTTATGGGGGCGCTTGGTTATCATACCCTCAGCCTTTGGCCGACACTTTGTATGATGGTATTAATGACTTTACTTACTTTTGCTGTGCACAAGGTTTATTTAAAAAGCAAACAGAGCCTCACAGACATTACGCAAAAAGCTAAACGTACAGCTTAAGCTATAAAGGGGCTTTACGGGCGCTGATTTAGGTGCCCTAGCCTGCTTTTATCGCATCAATAACGCAATGCATACGCTTTGCTAGCGGCCTATTTCGGTGATGGCACACATAAATATTTTCGCTAATTGGATTAGCTAAATGATGCGTTTTAATAAGCGCAGGTTTATTAAAAGCACTTACTGCGTGTGCGGGTAAAACCGTAAAACCCAGCCCTAAACTTACCGGCTCCAGTATTAAACTTATTTGGTTAGAAAACCCCGTTTGCTTAATTTGATCAACATGTTCAAATTCTGGGAAATTTTCACTTAATAAAAGCTGTGCATGATGTTTTGCATCGGGGTGGCTAATAAAGCCCAGTTCATTTAATGCGCTCCATGTTGGGCCTTTTATTGCGGCCGGTGTTACCAATAGTAAAGGCTCTTGGCCTATTTTATGGCTAGTTACCTCGCTTAGAGTAGGCGCTTGAGTTAAAAAGCCAATATCGGCACTATGGTTTGCCACTGCTTGTTCAACACTGGTATTTGGAGCAAAGCGGTAATCTATAATTAGCTTCTTGTGCTCTACTTGCAGTGCTAATAGTTGATTGTAAAACTTTAGCCCGCAACTGCCTGGCGACTGTATTTTTACTAAACCGCTGTAAGGTGAATCATCTTTTAATTGCTGCTCTAAAAACTGCCATTCTTTTAATAATAAGCTGCCTTGCTGATACAAGTTTTGCCCATGTACGGTAAGCGTAAATTGTTTACCGTGGCGCTCAAGCAAGGCGCAATCTACTTGCTGCTCTAACTTTTTTATATGTTGGCTTACGCCTGACTGGGTCATATAAAGGCGCTCGGCGGTTTGGGTAAAGTGATTTACCTCAACTAAAGTACAAAACGTGTTTAACCATGTCGGGTTTATCATTACAAAATATACTCAAAATGATGATTAATGATAATTTTACTTAATGTTGGTCAGTTCGTAAACTAACTCCATCAACTAAACATAGTTAAGTAGGAGTATTTATTATGAGTCATACATATCCACGTAGTTTTTCGCACATTGGTATTTCAGTTCCCGATGTTGAAAAAGCCGTAGAGTTTTACACTAAGGTGATGGGCTGGTACACCATAATGGAGCCTACCGTGATCACTGAAGATAACAGCCCAATTGGCGAAATGTGTACCGATGTATTTGGTCCAAATTGGGAAAAATTTAAAATAGCGCATCTTTCAACAGGCGACCGAATTGGGGTAGAAATTTTTGAATTTAAAGACCAAGAAAACCCTAAAGACAACTTTGAATACTGGAAAACCGGTATCTTCCATTTCTGTGTACAAGACCCAGATGTAGAAGGCTTAGCGGATCGTATTGTTGCTGCAGGTGGTAAAAAACGTATGCCAGAGCCACGCTACTATTACCCTGGTGAAAAGCCGTACCGCATGATCTACATGGAAGACCCGTTTGGTAACATCCTTGAGATTTACAGCCACAGCTACGAGCTTATATATAGCGCTGGTGCTTATTAAAAGCATTTAGCTAAAAACAAAAGCCGCAGTATTTATTACTGCGGCTTTTTTATTTGAATAGCTTTAGTAATTAGCTAAGTAATACGTCGGATATTGGCATTTTGAAAAAGTAACTACATTTTATTATTGGTGTGATGTAACATCTTTACTATTCTTACACATACCTTTGAAAAGTTTTTCATCTATATTTTTGCGCTTAATAGCATCGTATATACTGAATAAATTTTTCCTGTCGGTCTGTTCTGCGTCTGTACCAACCGTAAAATTTTGATTAATCACAGTACAGCCATATATTGGACCCGATTCACCTAGGCCACCCACATACACAGTTCTTGTTTCTCCATCGTCTGTAGTATCTTTATCTTTTAATGAAGAGTCTTCGCTTATGGGTGTTCTTTCATTCGCATTACTCACTTCAAAGTATTGTATTTGATTGTTTTCAATCCAGCCCTCGTTGGCATCCATTTGTGTAACGAGTATACCTGATGGTGGTATTTCATATACCCGAGAGCCGTCTTCGTATTTCGGTGGATGCCCGTTTGGTGCATTAAATATTATGTATAGAGAGCCAACATAATTTTCAGGTATAAGGTAAATTACGGGTTCACTTTTTTTTACCTCTGTACAGGCTGATAATAACGATATCATTGAACCAAAAAACAATATTTTTAAAAAGTGTGCTTTAAAGATGGGTTTCATCGAGTCGCCTTTTTACTTAAGTAAGCCATTAAAACAGTTTTCTAAACTCGCTTTTTCAAGCAGCATACAATGACCGCTATTTGCTGGAATAGAAGTGAAACGATAATTCCAATCCGCTATTTTATGAAAGCTTAATTTGGGGTATTTATTTGCCTGTCTAAATAGTTCATCGCCTACGGTCCCTTTAAAACTACCATTATTGTTGAGAGGCAAACGGAGTGCGCTTACAATCATTGGGTAATCAGCATTAAGAGATAAGCTTAGTGGTGGCGCACCTTTGCGAACATGTATACCAAGGGAGATAGATTGCCCACCAGGACCAACAATAAATGCTTCACAATTAGGAAAAGCATCGCCAGTGATATAAGTAACTATATCCATGTGACCGCTAACAGTATCAATGTCTATAATAATTTTATACTTAACATTTAAAGTTGGCACGTATGAAAAGTCTAATCTTTCTTGCATCTGAGGAGAACCTGGCATTGCGTGATTAACTCCTCCGTATTGGCCGTCTAACTGATACTGATAAATACTATTATTAGTTGGAGGTTTTTCTTTGAGGGTAACACGCCCTTTTGGTGCAAGGTTACCAGAATATATTCTTTTCTTATCTTCCCACGGTGCTTTTGATGGATCTGATATTGTATCAATAGAACTAATTTTACTATTTTTTGTAGAAAGCCGTAGACGATGCCAAATCCTTGAGGTCGTAGGTTTAATACCACTAGGTTTTAGCGAAAACCCTCGATTATCTCCTTCAAACATTAGTCCAGACCAGCCAAAGTCTTTTTCAGGGTGAAATGAGCGTATATTAATTTCGTAGTTTGCTAATTGAATAGCCATAACCTTAATTCCATTTATTGATAATTAAAAATCCGTTTCGATAATAGTAACACCAGCTTAAGAGCATAACAATTCTGAAAAGCTTCAAAAGCACAGTACTATTGTTTGTTATCAATAAAGAATTACACGTGTTATGTAAACAAAGCCGCAGTATTTATTACTGCGGCTTTTTGTGCCTAAAAAGAATACATTGCCTAGATATGTTAGTGCTGATAACGTGATAAAACAAAACTACTTATAATTCCATGTTTGAAATTAAGGACAATAATGAACATTTCATTGGAAGGTGTCACCTCTGCTAATTACGAAGAGGTATGCGATTTAGACGTTACCAAAGCGCAACAAGATTACGTAGCGAGTAATATGTGGTCGTTAGTTGAGTCTCATTATAATGTTGGGCATACCTGTAAAGCTATTTACCAAAATAATAAGCCTGTAGGCTTTTTTATGTGGGTGCAAGAAACCCCTACAAAAGTTTCTATTTGGCGTTTTATGGTAGATGAACATCATCAAAATAAAGGTATTGGCCGCCAAGCACTATTCATGGCAATTGCAGAGATTAAAACGACTTCTAAGCTTGAACAAATCGAGATTTGTTATAACCCGCAAAACCCTGTAGCTAAGGATTTTTATTCTAGTTTTGGGTTTGAAGAAGTTGGCCTAGATGAAGACGAAGAAGATATGTTAGCCATTATTAATATAAAAAGTTAACCCAATTTTGTTTAGCGCGTTGCTTATTGCCATAAAAATTAGTGCTTAGTAAGGTGTGGAGGATGTTGCAGTGCTAATTTTTTTAGCTGTGTAATGCATGAAAGCGCTAAGTCATGATATTCATCATCGCTATACAATATCTCGTTTAGCAGATTAATAGATTGTATGAGTGCATTGTGCGCAGCACTTTGTTCGTCTAAAAAGTGAAGTGTGGAATAAAGGCGCTCTGTAAGTGAGGTAATTTGTATGATTTGCTGTTTATTTGCACAGTTATACATTTGAGCTAACAAGGACGCACTTTCAAGTGCACACCCCAAATACGGCAATGCTTGTGCAAATTGGTATCGTTTAAACAGCGCTTCGCCACTTAGCTGCGCATTTTGAATATCTATAATTGCTTGTTCTGGTTGACATAAAACATGTTGTTTGTGTCGAGCACATAAAAAAGGTAATGCCATGGTACGTTCCATATCTGTTTATTTTTTAAGACTGTAAAACAGAAACTCCAAAACATCAAATGATAATTGTTTTTATTTGCATTTGTGGGTTTAAAGCAGTTTGTTGTGTATACTAACTTCATTGTTTTGATTCTTATTTTTATAAAAACCGATATGAAAAACCCATTTTTAGCACTTGTTTTACTCAGTGGATTATCAGGCTGCAGTATAAACACAGTATCAGTATCTCAAAGTTCATCCTTGTATAATTACGGGCTTTATAATGCAAATGGCCAGCGAGTTAATTCAATATTGTCAGAATCCAGCTTTTGAATGCCGATATTGTTTTAGTCGGTGAATGGCATACACACCCCGGTGTGCACTTATTTCAGGCTGAGCTGTTTCAGCAATTAAGCACGCAAAATAAGCCTATTGCTCTATCGCTTGAGCAATTTAGCCGCGCTGATCAGCAAACACTAAGCCTTTACCTTGAGAGTAAAATTGGCGAACAATACTTAATTGATAACACTAAGGCTTGGCCTAATTATAAGAGCGATTATCGTGCGTTAGTGGAATTGGCGAAGATGCAAAATAGCGATGTGATAGCTGCAAATGCGCCTAAGAATATTGTTACCTGTATTGGTCGCCAAGGTATTAATTATATTAATAAGCTTGACCCACAACAGCGTAGTTTTATTGCAAAAGAGATAGATACTTCTCCAAGCCTTTATAAAGAACGCTTTATGCAATCCATTCATCATGGAACGGCGAGTAAAAACGAAAAACTTTACGCCGCGCAAGTTACTTGGGACGAAACCATGGCTGAGTCTATCGTTAACTATATTAGTCAAAATAAGGGCACGCAGGTTATACATTTAGCCGGTGATTTTCATGTGAGAAATGGTGAAGGCATAGCGCGGGTAATTAAGCGAATTGCCCCAGAGCTTAATGTTGTATGGGTTTCGCCAGTATCAAAAGTACAATCTGAGCAAAGTGGTTATCAATTAGAAGTTAACGCTTTGCCTGCTCGCTATGTGCAAAAAGCACATCAACAAGCGGCATTTAAAGCTTTAGCCAAACGAGGGGAGAAAACACAGTGCCAATAATAGGTTGGCACTGTGTTTGTGTAATACACTTTTTAATATTTACTCAAGCGTAAATGTGCCTTTCATCATGGCGTAATGGCCAGGAAAAGAGCAAAAGAAAGTGTAATCGGTTCCGGCGGTTAAGCCGCTGGTTTTAAAAGTAACTTCGGTTGTTTTGCCGCCGCTAATAATGTCTGTAGCACCAATCACGCGACTATCATTAGGCTTTATGTAGTGGTTGCTAAGCCCTGCAGCGTTGCCATCTGTGATAATACCTTGCATGTTTTGCTCAGTAGATAGCACCCAGTTATGGCCCATTACATTAGCAGGTAATTTACCGGTGTGACTAAGTTGAACGGTCACTTGCTTACAGCTTTTAGGGGCGCTTAGTGTTTTAGTTGAAAACTGCATCATATCGTTTGCATCTATATTTAGTGTGCATTCGTCTGCATATGCTGTATTGGCACTCAGTAGCAGTGTAGTGCTTAGTAAGGCTATTAATTTTTTCATACTGTCTCCGCTAGTTGGTTTGAGCTGTTTCGAGCTTGGTTTGTTAAGGCTACAAGTGCTTTTCGCACGGCTAATGGGCTATCGCACTCGTTCACAAAATTAATAAAGTAATTACGCTTGTGGCTTTGTATATAAAAGCCTGTGGGTAGTAGGCCGCTCATTATTGGGGTGTTATCGGCTACGTTATAGTGCTGCATTAATATCAGCGACATAGCATCTTGATGATCTTCATTCATATGAGTGATCATGCTTTGCTGCTGGCTTTCATCCCACTTTTTAGGCTGAGCTTGCCACTCGTTTTGCTCAAGCCAAAATATTTTTCCAAAACCGCCAATATAACGCACCCGTACTACATCTAATTGCCAAAGCTGAAAATCATGCGCATTGCGATAGCTTGTAGCCTCAGGGTACAAAGCTATATATTTATCAAGTAGCACTTCGCTTTGCTCTTTTGCCACAATAGAGCCATCACCTACGAGTGTTACTCGCCCATGTTCGTTTTGATCGCCATAATCGGCGGCATCAAAAATAGTCAGACTCATGCGTGAGTCCTGTTTTAAATTTTTGGTATGCTGAGCTATGTCACTAATAAAAAAGTAGATGCGACCTTGTTCGTCACACATATAAGGTGTAACAGAGCCAAACGGATAGCCGCGTAAATTATTTGAAATGGTCGACATTACGCCGGCATGGGTTTTAAAAACGAGCGTACGTGCGTCGTTTAATGCTTGCTCTCTCATGAAAACTCCTGACGTTGAGAAAAAACCATGGGCGCATCGTTATAAGGATGAGGGTTAACGTGCAATTTCATGGCGTACATTTGTTGTAAGTTTTGTGCTGTTAAAACGGTATTTATAGACCCGCTTTGCAGCACTTTTTGGTTGTGTAATAAAATAGCGTTGGTTGCATAAAGGCTTGCTAAATTAAGATCGTGTATAGCAATAATGGCGCTGTTTCCTTGCTCTACAAAGGTTCTAACACAGCTAAGTAAAGTATGTTGATGACGCATATCTAGCGCTGATGTTGGCTCATCGAGCAACATTAATTTAGGCCCCGTTTGCGCAGTAAAAGCATCTAACTGGGCTAATGTGCGCGCCATATGAACTCGCTGTTGTTCGCCGCCCGAAAGCGCACTCATTCGACGTGTTAGGTAATGGGTTAAATCCATAAGTGAGGCATATTTTTGAACTTTATTGGCTTGTGTTTTAAGAGACTCTGTATAGGGATAGCGGCCCATAGCAATGAGTTCAAATACACTAAAATCAAAGCCAACATGGTTACTTTGCATCATTACAGCGCGCTTGCTAGCTAATTGCTCTTTAGAAAATGAATGCAAAGGTTTGGTATTAAATAGTATATCTCCCTCAAAGGGATGCATGCCTGCCAAAGTATGCAGTAAGGTCGATTTACCTGCGCCATTTTCGCCTATCAGAGCGACAAGTTGTCCTGCTTGGATATTGCCGCTAATACCCTCTAAAACACGATGGGTGTTAAAGCCTATATTGAGGTTGTTAAACGTGATCATGACCAATCTCGCTTATTTTTAATGATTAAATATATAAATAGTGGAGCCCCAAGTAACGCCGTTATAATGCCAATTGGCAGCTCCGCAGGCATAACAACTAAGCGTGCCAACCAATCTGAAAGTAGCAACACAATCACACCTAAAAGCATACAAAGTGGCAGCATATTTCGTAAATGTGGCCCAACCATGAGGCGTGCGATATGAGGGACAACTAAACCAACAAAGCCAATTAAACCTGTTAGCGCAACTACCGCACCTACGCCCAATGCAACTAATATAATGACGTATAATTTAAGTTTGCTGGTATCGACGCCTAAGTATTGAGCTTGTGATTCACCAATAAGAAGTAGATTCATTGGCTCTTTTAATCGCCATAGCCCGATAAGGCTCAGTAAAATCAAAGGACTCGCTTGTTTTATATTATCCCAACTCGCACCGCCTAATGAGCCCATGGTCCAATAGTTAATTAACCGCAGTGCGCTGTCATCGGCATAAAAACTTAATAATCCAATAACAGCGAATGCCAATGCATTAATGGCGACACCGACTAATATAAGCGTATTTATATTAATTTGTTTTTGTTGTTTTGAGACTAAATATACCAGCGACGTTACTGATAGTGCGCCCAAAAATGAGGCATAAGGTAAGTAGTGTTGGGCGTTAAAATTAAATTGTGCACTAAGGGCAATAAAAGCAACCGCGACCATTGCAGCGCCTGCGCTTATACCAATAATAGAGGGATCAGCAAGCGGGTTACGACACAGCGCTTGGGTTGCAGCTCCTGTTTGTGCAAGTACTAAACCCACCATCACTGCAAGGACAAAACGAGGCAGGCGTATTTGTGTAACCACATTGATTTGTAGCGCATCAAATTGACTAAAATGTTCAGGAGCTAGCCATGCAATCGCTAAACGCCAATCCCATCCTGCGGCTCCATAGCCTATGCTAAGTAATGCTAAAGCAAAAATGCAGCCATAACTTAATAGCATCCACTTATGCGGATTACTCAGTGTTATGGCGTTAAAACGATTCAAAGTTAACGTGCTCATAAGCGTGTTTTATACTCATGCAATGCTTGAATCGCGGTTGCAATACGCGGCGACATGCCCAGTGAAAGTAAGCTGTCCATGACCAGTAACTGACACTCTTGCGCTGCTTTTAATAAACGAAGTGTAGGCTGTTTACAAAAGGCTTGTTTCCCACCAAGGCTTTGCACAACATGCGCTGGCGCCACTAAAAAATCGGGCTGACTTACAGCCAGTACTTCACTGTTAATTGCTTTAAAGCCTGTATGCGTAGCAGCTATATTGGTAATGCCCGCATAATTAAACAGCAAGTTGGGCACCGTTTCTTGTCCTGCTGCGACGAGCCCACGCTCATTAGCTGAAAGTAAAAACAAAGCGTTGTGGGTCTGTGTTTTTGCTTTAGTAGGTAACGATTTTTTTATTTTAGTAATTAGGTTTTGAGCTTTTAGGTTTGCATCTAAATCACTACCAAGGTGCTTAATTAGCGCAAGTAGTTCATTTACAGAAGTCGGTTTTTTATAGTGAATAACCTTCACTCCGGTCGCTTCTATTTGCTTGAGCGCCTGCTCCCTTCCCGCACCTTCAAGTGCAAGTAACGTAGTTGGGCGCATTGAAAGCACTCCCTCAGCGGCTAGATCTCGATAGTAGCCTACCTGTGGCAACTGTGTTGCTTGTTGCGGATACATACTTGATTGGTCAACCGCGACTAAACTATTTTGTTTTTCTAGTGCGTAGATTATTTCAGTTAATGTGCCGCCAGCACTGATCACACGCTCTTTCGCGAGTGCTGATTGAGTGGCTAAAGCCAGAAAAAAAATTAGGTACTTCATAACAAACTCCGATTTTATTTTTTAGTATTATAACCACTTTAATCTAAATGAAAATGATTATCATAATCAATTGATCTTATTTTGGGTTAGTTGTACCATTTAAAAGTAAATAATAACTATTATCATTTGGAGTGGAGATGAATCCCTTTTCTTTTAAATTTACAGCATTAGCCTCTTTGTTAATTAGCTCTGGTAGCGCACTGGCCGAAAATGTTATTGACGATCATATTGTGGTTAGTGGCTCTCGTTTTGAACAAAAGCTTGAAGATGTGACTGGCTCAGTAACGGTTATTACCGAACAAGATATTGAGCGTCAGCTCGCTGTAGATTTACAAACGATGTTTAAATACGATCCAAGTATCTCAAGTACTGGCAGTGGCGCAGGCGCGCAAACATTAACTGTACGAGGTGTTGGTGGCAACAGAGTTGTTTTTATTAAAGATGGAAGACGCACAAACGATGGCTACGCTGGCGGCGGCGGTTATTTAGTGGGTCGAAACTACTTTGATGTTGCGGGTGTTAAACAAGTTGAAGTTGCAAAAGGGGCGGCATCATCGCTATATGGTTCTGATGCACTTGGGGGGATTGTAGTAATAACAACTAAAGACCCGAGTGATTATTTAGCGGATCAACAAAGCTTAGTAAAAGTAGCGTTAGGCTACCAAGGCCAAAGCAATCAGGTTGCTGCTGATATTACAGCCGCAAAAGATTTAGGTGACTTTGCTATTAGCGCTGTTTATAGCCATCGCGATAGTGAAGAAGTACAAAACTACGTTGAAGATTTACCAGGTTACGATGCCCGCTCTGATGCTTTACTGCTTAAAGTTGAGCAAAAACTTGATGAAAAACGGACCCTTAAATACACCTTAGATTACTTTAATCAAACAACAGAGCAAGTAATCACTCCATCCATTCAAGAAACCGAAGACGAAGATACAAATATCTCATTTGCACTCGATTATGATTCAGATATGGCAACAGCTATATTTGATAAATGGTATGGGCAACTATCTTATAGTCGATACGAGCAACAAAGTGACCAAATAAGCGCAGCTAGAAATTACATCGATTATAATGACTACGGGTTTGAGCAAGATATTTTAGGCTTAAAAGCGGTATTTAGTAAGGAAGTTAAAGGAGAAAATACCGAGCATGAATTTGTCTATGGAGTAGATATTGATTTATATGATACTACTCGACCACGCTTAAAAACCCGTGTATTAAATGATGGTACTGTTGATTTTACGAATGAAAAACAAAAAGCATTTCCTGGTGCCGATACTTCTTTAGTTGGTGTATATATGCAAGACAGTATTAAATTTAACGAGACTGATTGGTCGTTAGTTGCGGGTATTCGTTACGATTATTATGCACTTGAAGCCAAAAAAGATGCGTTATACGCTGACACCGAGCTTGATGATATTACCGAGTCTGCGTTTTCACCAAAGCTGGGTGTGATTTATCAGGTAGACGATAATTTATCTTGGTATGGGCAATATGTTCGAGGCTTTAAAATACCGCCACACGACCAAGCCTATCAAAGCCATGGTGTTGAGCCATTTTATCAAATATTACCAAACGCAGATTTAGACCCTGAAAGCAGTGACTCATTCGAGATCGGATTAAGATACGCAAGTAGCGATATTAGTGTAAATCTAAGTACTTTTTATGCTGCCTATGATGACTTTATCGAAACAACCATTGCGGGTGTTGAGCCAACTTATATTCCTAATGTAAATAAAACATTTTACCAATACCAAAATATTAGCGAAACCCAGATCAGCGGTGTAGAAGCTGGTATTTCTATGTATGTCACCGACGATATTTTATTAGAAGCCAATGTTGCTTACGTAGATGGTGAAAACAAAGACTCTGATCAGCCACTTACTAGTATTAGCCCGTTAAATGGTTCTATATTAGTAAGCACTGAGTTTGGCAATGTTAATTGGACCGCTGCTTGGCGTTTAGCTAAGGCGCAGTCTGATGTAGTACTTGATACTAATGGTAATAAAACAACACAAGGTAACGGTTATGGTGTTGTTGATTTATATGCAAATTATCAGTGGAAAGCATGGCAAATGAATGTAGGTTTACTTAACCTACTCGATAAAGAGTACGTACCGTTTGAACTTATTGCTGGTCAATCCAAAGGTACTGATTTTAGCCAATATAGCCAACCAGGACGTAATGTTTCGGCTCGGATAAGCTATCAGTTTTAATTAATATTAAAAGTTGTATATATACCAATCGGCATAAATATCTGAATAATTTAACGGATTGAATTTTTTTATGTCTAAGCTGATTGGTATATAAAGCACTAGAAAACACTGCGTATTGCACCATAGTGTAAAGGGGGTTTACGTCTCTATAATTTTTGTACTGCTCATATATTTCAATAGCACTATGCATACATTTTCAAAAGAGTGCGTTTAAATCAATATTGGTTTACTAAAGGCACTTATGGCATGCGTATTCAACACCAGAAACCTAAGCTAATTATAAAAAGGAGGTATCAGCTCGAACAGGTTACATCACTCATATCAAAAGTATGCGTTAAACCATCAGAATTTTTATCAATTACTATCAGATTATTCTTTTCAATGTAAAACGTGTATTCGCGCATCCAATTGAGTTTAGCAATTCGCTTTAGCTCATAACGGCCAAATGCTAGCGGGCAATTTAAATACGCATAATGATAGGCTTTCCCCATTGCCCCAGGGTCTGCGGTATAAATATAAATAGTACGATCAGTAAACGTGCTTTGTTTGTGAATATAATCAGGCGTTGATAATGAAGAACCATTGACTAAAATCCCTAAACACAAAAAAGGAATTTGTATTACACCGACTAATGTAAGAATGATATAGAACAACCACTGGGCTATTTTATTTTTAATTATGCTTTTAATTTTTTTAGGTTTGGTGAAAAGCAGTATTAAACCCGTAATTACCAACACTAATTTTATATAAAGTAGATTATGGCTTAATGTATCCATAAGCCGTGGTGAGTGCCAATTTAAACCCCATAGCGCTCCCCCGTGCATGCTTTCTAGGAATGGTAACAATAAACATGCAGAAATAAGAAAAATAATTAACGAGCTATTATTGCTGCTTGTATCCATTTATTTTTGTCCTTTAAATCTAACCGGAGTCGCTGTATTTTAGTGTGATATTTATAACATGTTTTATAATACAGCGTACCTAAAATGTCATAATGCAGACAGCTATTTTATGATATGAAAGTGACTGTAAAGGGGGTTAACGGCGGCTATGTATTATACAAAAAAATAAAAAAAGCGCCTTAACCACTACATTAAGACGCTTTGGATGAAAAACTATAAATAACTAGACGTTAAAATAGCTAATCGGGACTATGAAATTGTTAGAATTGATAGGCCAATGACATCTTAAATTGAGTAGGCGCACCTGGGTAAACCCATAATGCGTTGTAGCTACTTTGGGCATATTCTTCATCAAAAATGTTGTTAACACTGATATTTAACTTGGTGCGCTCGGTTAAATTTACTTGTCCAAAAATGCCAACTAATTGATAACTCGGTAAGTTAAATGTTAAATCGGCGGCATCGCCTAATCGTTCACTGGTGTACTGATAACTAGCCCCTAGCTCAAGCTCTTTACCAAGCAAGGCTGTTTGATGGCTAAGTGTTAGATTTAAGTTATTTTTAGGCACATTGACTAATGGGCTGCCTTTTTTGATTGGCACGCCCCAATCAGCATTTATTATGTCGTTTGCCGTACTGGCATCTATATAAGCGTAAGATAAATTAAACTTTGTATCATCAGTAATATAAGTACTTAAATCGAGTTCAACACCTTTACTATTTGCTTTACCAATAGGCGCTGAGAAACCAACGTTTACAGGGTCGGCTACTAACATATTACTTTTAGTGGCATCAAATAATGCTAGGGTTCCCGTTATGCCTTGGTAGCTAAATTTAGCGCCTACTTCAAATGAGTCACTGTATTCAAAGCCAAATGGGTCGCCACTTGCATCTGTGCCACTTAATGGTAAAAAGCCTTCAGAGTAACTGCTGTATAAGGTTACAGCGTTGTTTAGCTCGTATACTAAGCCTATTCGCGGGCTTACTTGGCTCTGTGAGCTACTTGAAAGCACAGCACTTTTGGTTTCTAAAATGTCTTGATCTACGCTATCGAACCTAAGGCCAACTAATAGCTTAAATTTATCAGTCAGATCCATTTGATCTTGAACGTATATACCATAAGCATCTTGTTGTTCGTTGTTTTCGTAGAGTAAACCTACTTCAGGACGCGCAACGTTATAATTAGGTTGATAAATATCAATTGTGTAGGTGCCGTTACCGCCGCGATAACGATAAAGTCCAGTGCGTAAGTCGTATTTGTATGCGTCGGCTCCCATTAATAAATGATGGGTAATTCCTGCGGTATCAAAATGCCCGCTTAGCTCAAATTTAAGGCTGGTATCATCAACTTCATAATCGCGGTAGCGCTGTTGGCGGGTAAGTGTGCGGCCATCATCGAATAATGATTGGCGCGAGGGTGCAAGTTCAGCATCAGACGAAAACCCAGTTAGTGTAGAGCTGCGGTAGTTTGCGCCTACAACGAGTGACCATTCATTGTTTATATCATGATTTAAAGTCACTTGGTGACCACGAGAATATACTTGCGTGTCACCATCGTTTGGATTGCCTAAATAGCGCGAGTTAGGGACAGTATTAAAATTATCATTAAGTACAACAACCCCACGGTCAAATAGCTGGGCTAAATCAACGTATTCAAATTCATAAGTGATGCTAGTTGAAGCGTTTATTTGATGATAAATCGATGGCGTAACCACCTTTTTATGGGTGTACACCTCATCGCGGTAGCTGTCGCTATCTTGCCATGCGCCATTTATTCTAAATGCAGTGTTATCGTTAATGCCGTTTGTATAGTCACCTTCAACGCGATTAAAATTATCACTACCTAAGCTAAGTTTTAGCTCACCCTGTTGCTCAAATTGAGGTTTTTTGGTCACGATATTAACTGTACCGCCGGGCTCTGAGCGGCCATAAAGTGCGGAGCCTGGGCCTTTTAATACTTCAATGTACTCAATGTTTGATACATCACGAGGGCCGCTGAATCCGCGCCCACCGCTAAAACCATTAATTAAGTAACCCGATGGCATGTTTTCGTTACCCGATAATCCACGAATCGAAAAGCTATCCCACAATGCGCCACTGTTATTTTTACGTGAAATACTGGCAGAAAAGTCCAGCGCATCTTGTAATTGAGTTATTCCTTTTTGATCAAGTATCGCGTTATCGAGGGTTTCGATTGATTGTGGCATTTGCTTTTGAGGAATATCGCCTCGGTAAGCTTGTTTATATGTAACCGCAATTTTCTCTATTGGTTGACTTTGGGCAATGCTTTGTGCGCTTGCACTTAAGCAGGCTAAGTAAATTAATGAGTACTTCATAAAATGCTTTTTAGTAACGTTATATTATAACCAAAACTATAGCATGTGTTACTTTATAACAAAATGTTTTTTTGCGCTCTATGTGTGCGTCTAATTTTTACACTAGCGACTATGCAGCTATCACGTTAAGATGGATAAAAATAACACAATAAGAACAATATAATGTTAACAAAAACAAATGCATTAATTTACTTTTTAGCGTTTAGTGGTGGCTTTAGTATTATGGGAATAGAGCTATTAGGTGGGCGAATTTTAGCGCCTTACTTTGGCAGTAGTGTGCATATCTGGGGCAGTATTATTACGGTATTTATGCTTAGCTTATCATTCGGGTATTTACTGGGAGGGAAGCTGTCTATTCGTCATCCTTCGTTGACCAAATATGGGTTAATCTTTTTAGTTGCCAGTATTATGGTGGTGCCCATTGCTTTGTTTGCTGAGCCAATTATGGCATTTATTTTTTCGCATATTGAAGACAGCCGCTATGGCTCGTTACTCGCCTCAACCGCGTTATTTTTTATACCCACCATTATTTTAGGCATGATCTCGCCCTATTCTGTACGTTTGCTGGTTACCAATAGTGAGCGCAGCGGCCAAGTGGCTGGCGGCCTTTATTTTGTAAGTACATTAGGCAGTGCGCTGGGCACCATTATTACCTCTTTTTATATGGTACTGGCGTTTGATGTTAACACCATTATTTTAGGTTTTGCTGGTGTGTTAGGCACGCTTGGGCTAATTGCTATTTGCTTTGATAAACTTAAAGTGCGAGAGGCCGTTTATGCACAAGCTTAAATTATTGTTTATTAGTATAATGGCGCTGCTATTTTCAGCTCACAGTATGAGTAATGTTGTGCATAAAGAGCGCTCTTTATATCGAAATTTACTCGTTGAAGAAACTGGCGATTTACGCTGTTTAAAGTTTGATGAAAAAACCCGACAAAGCAGCCAAAGTTGCATGTACATTAGCGACCCTAAAAAACTGGTATTTAATTATACTAAACTGGCTTTTTCTAGTTTATTACTGATTGATAACCCTAAAAATGTACTCATTATTGGTTTAGGTGGCGGCACGCTTTCTAATATGATTCATGAGCTATACCCAAAGGCACACATTGAAAATGTTGAAATAGATCCTTCGGTAATTAAAGTGGCGCGTGATTATTTTAACTTTATAGAAACCGATAACGTAACTACTAAAGTACAAGATGGGCGTATTTTTATTAAACGTGCGGCGCTTAAAAGCCAGCAATTTGATTGGATTATTTTAGATGCGTTTAATGGCGATTACATTCCTGAGCACCTACTCACAAAAGAGTTTTTTGAAGAAATAAAAAGCGTATTAGCCGAAGGCGGAATTGTTGCTGCTAACACGTTTTCATCAAGTAAACTTTATGAACATGAGTCGGCAACTTATCATGCGGTATTTGGCGATTTTATTAATGTAACAGCCAATAATAATAGTAACCGGATTATTTTAGCCGGTTATAACAAAACCCCTACAGAGCAACAAATAGCACAGCGGGTTAAGCAACTAGCTCCACTACTTGCCCCTTATGACGTAGATATAAAGGCAATTAGCCAGCGTATGTTTTTCACTAAAGATGGTAAGGACTGGCCAAGTGATACTAAGGTGCTGACTGATCAATACTCTCCAGCTAATTTACTTAACTTTTAGCGGCTGATATCACATGGTCACTTATATCCGGTGACCATTACTTTAGGGTATTATTAAACAGATAATATTTTAAGGAAACGGCAATGCACATTCACTTTATTATTCATGAACATTTTGAAGCACCAGGCGCTTATGAAGCTTGGGCAAAAATGAATGGCCACACGTTGTCTTACACCCGTATTTATTTAGCTGAAAAATTACCGCAACATGCTGATTATATAGACTTTTTAATCGTGATGGGTGGGCCGCAATCGCCCGCTACATCGCTTGCAGAATGCGCCTATTTTGATAGCAAAAAAGAACAAGCCTTTATTGCCAGTGCGATCACGGCAAACAAAGTGGTGTTAGGCGTTTGTTTGGGGTCGCAATTAATTGGTGAAGCGTTAGGCGCGACTTATCAACCTAGTCCAGAAAAGGAAATTGGTAAGTTTGCTATTACCCTCACCGATGCAGGCTTGAATCATCCGTTATTTAGCCATTTTGGCAGTGAGCTTAATGTGGGGCATTGGCATAACGATATGCCCGGGCTGACTGCTACGGCCAGTATTATTGCCTATAGCGAAGGTTGTCCAAGGCAAATAGTCGCTTATAGCGATTTAGTATTTGGTTTTCAATGCCACATGGAATTGACCACCGAGGTGGTTACCCTCCTCATTGCCAACGATGATTTAACTAATGCCCATAATTACCGCTTTGTTGAACAGCCCGAAAAGCTCTTAAGTCACGATTATGATGAGATGAACAATAAGCTTTATACTTTCTTAGATAAGCTTGCCGTACACTATTTATCTAAATAATACTTATTTACGTGAAGTTAAAATGCCAATTATTTACTTAGCCTGCTAACTAATGCTAAAATTTGCTGATATTCACAAGTAAGAGTTCCTATGAGTAGCAATATTCCTTTTCATGAAACACTCGATTTAACCTTATGCGGCAATATGGGCCGAGTGCACCGCTTATGTCGAGAAGCGGTGACACTGGCGGTTGAGCCGCTAGGTTTAACTCAGTCACGCTGGACGGCAATGATCCACTTACATCATTTACCCTTAGGAGCAACGCAGCAAGCGCTGGCGACTAGTTTAGGTATTGAAATGCCCTCTTTAACGCGGACCATTAAGCAATTAGAGCAGCAAAACCTGGTTATTCGACAAGTTGATGAACACGATAAACGTAGTAAAAAATTGTACTTTACCCAAGAGGGTATAAAGTTATTAGAACATTTAAAAGAGTTAACAAGCGATATTAAACAGCGTTTATATGCCGGTTTAAGTACTGAGCAACTTGATGGTATGGCGCACAGTTTAGTGCAAATGGAAGAAAACGCGCGGCGTTGTATTGCAAGCTTATCTGGAGGTAAATAAGTATGACACCTGATCAAAAATTTGCCCGCTACGTTAAAGTTTCGCTTGTTGGTTTTATTGTTGTCTTTTTTTATTATATTGTTGCCGATGTATGGTTGCCGGTTACGCCACAGGCACGGGTTTATCATCCGGTTGTGCAAATATCACCGCAAATAAATGGCCGTGTTACCGATGTTTTGGTCAGTAATAACCAAGCGGTTAAAGCGGGTGATGTATTATTTGAGATAGATAAAAACACCTATCAGCTGGCACTTGAGCAAGCACAGCTTGCCCTTGACGATGCCAAACTTCAAAATAAACGCCTTGATACCAATGTAAAAGCGTTGGAGGCACAAATAAGTGCAGCTAACGCTAAATTGCATGAGCAGCAGCTATTAAAAAAGCGTGGCGAAACACTTTACAAACAAAACTCTATTTCGGAGCAAGAGCTTGAAAGCATTCGTGCTAACTTTGCAGCAAGTCAATCTAATTTAGCTGCCTTTGAAGCACAGCTTGCTGAAGCTGTTTTAGCGCGTGGCGACTCGGGGCAAAATAATTTAGCGCTGCGCCATGCGGCCAATCAGTTAGCGCAAGCCGAGCTTAACTTATCCTATACACAAGTGCGTGCTTTAAGCGATGGTGTAGTGGCTAATTTACAGTTACTTGAGGGTTCCTATGCGGTTGCGGGTAAGCCATTACTTGCTATTGTGGCAAAAAAAGCAGATTTAGTGGCTGATTTTCGTGAAAAGTCACTATTAAATATGCAGCCTGGGAGTTTAGCAAAAGTAGTGTTTGATAGCCGACCTGGTGAAGTATTCGACGCTAAAATTGAAACTTTTGAGGCCGGTGTCAGTGACGGGCAACTTAGTGCGAATGGATTACTTAGCAGCACCGAAACCAGCAACCGCTGGGTTCGTGACGCTCAGCGCCAGCGTATTCATTTAGTGCTACCAAATAACACTCAGCTTATAAATAATATGCCCAGTGGTGCGCGTGCCACCGTGCAGTTACTCCCACAATCGGCTATAGGTCAATGGTTGGGGTCAGTACAGATCCGCTTTATAAGTTGGTTACATTACATTTATTAGTGGGGCGAGTAATGACACAACATGTTAGCCAAGCGCCACAACTCGATTCAAATGGCTTACGCCAAGCGCTGCGGATTGCCGGTGGTTGCACTATTGGTTTTACTTTATGTAAGTTAATGAATTGGCCAAATGGAATATTTTTTACAGTTTACCCTATGTTATTACTGGGTTTAGTGCCAAGTATTAACAAAGGTGTGATCCGTCAATTTGTTGCCAGTGCTGCCTACAGTGCGTTTATTGTGCTTGTTTTGCAGGGCTTATTTTCACACTTACCGGTGTTAATGACGCTCATTATTTTTGCTAGTTTTTGCGTGTTATTTTATTTAATGAGTAGTGGCGGCGCGTTTTTATTTGGTGCGTTAGGTGCGGTGAGCTTATCGATTCAGTTGCACTTTGCCAGCCATGTTGATCAAGCAAGCAGCATTTACCCGCTTATTTTAAGTAATGGTATGGCTATTTTTATTACTATTATTATTGCGCTCTTGATGCATGGTTTGTTTCCTGATGTGACAGCGCGGCCCATGCGCGCTGTGCCACACAAGGACAAAGAAAGTATTCGTCACGAGGTGTTGCTATGCGCTAGCGTTGCGACTTTATCATTCGTAGTTTTTCAGGTACTTGATTTACAAGATTCAATTTCGGCGCAAGCGGCGTCTATTTTAATTTTGTTTTCGTTGTGTTTTAAGGCAGCGGGCACCGCAAGTTGGCAACGTATTATTGGTACACTGATAGGTTGTAATGCTGCTTTGGTTTCGCAGTTGTTTTTGTATAATCATACCGACGTTTTGCTTTTTCCGGTGGCTATATTATGGATTTTGTCTTTTATATTCAGTCGTTTTCATATTTTAGGTGGTGGTCCACCGGGTGTTGGGTTTGGGGTATTAACCACGTTTGGCATTTTATTTGGTCAGTCGTTAGGCCCAGGGCAAGATTTAATATACAGTGCTTTGTATCGATTTAGCTCGGTGGCCGTTGCGGTTACGGTAAGCTTAAGCGCAGTGTATGTAGTGCATCGAATCCTCAACCGATTTAGCGTCACCCGCCATCATACTTATGATTAAATTAAAGGCTGCATTTGCAGCCTTTTTTATACTAGCCTATTGCAAGTAAATTCAACGCAGTTAGCGCTGGAAATAGCTGCTTGAGATAGATTTATTATCCAGAGTTCAGATTACTTAAGTTATAGCTTAATATTACCGCGGAGAGCTTTGGTTTGGCCGTGTTTGGTTTTTTTATCCATACGTTTACGCTGTGAGTTACGGCTAGGTTTGGTAGCACGACGTGCCTTATTAACCTTTGTGGCGCTTAAAATTAGATCTTTTAGCCGTTTAAGCGCATCTTCCCTGTTGAGCTCTTGAGTGCGGTGGCTCTGGGCTTTAATTATCAATACCCCTTCTTTGGTGATCCTTGAATCTTTTAAAGCAAGTAATCGTTCTTTATAAAATTCGGGCAATTTAGAGCGGTTTATATCAAAGCGTAAGTGTATAGCACTGGCTACCTTATTAACATTTTGCCCGCCTGCGCCTTGCGAGCGAATAGCGCTGAGCTCTACTTCCCATTCATCTATGGTTACGGTATTTGAAATAGTTAACATAGTGCCCCGCTCTTTTTGCAAAAAATGTATTATATCATCAGTACATTGCGTTGTGGTGAATCAACTTAAACTCACAATTGAGTTAATAATAATTTATAAATTTACGCTTTGTATTGGCAATAGCCGTTAATTAGTTTTTAATTAACGCTACTTTACTATTAGGAAATGCTTAATGAAAAAATTACTGTTATCAATCGGCTTGTTAGCGATGAGCTTCTCAAGCTTTGCACAAGACATTAACGAAGGTCAATTACAAAGCTATATTAAGGCATTACCTGCGGTTACAAGTTGGGCAAGCAATCAAGCGTCGTTAAAAGGCTTAGATTTAGCGAGTATGCTGGGCGCATCGGCAGATCAAACGGTCACTGAGCAAAGCTCGTTAGCTAATAGCGCACTTAGCATGATCAAACAGCAAGACTTATATAAAAGCTTTGCCAACGTAACTAGCCAATATGGTTTTACGCCTGAACAATTAATTGCTGTAGGATCGGAAGTTTCAATGGCTTACATTGAAAACCTAAAATCAGGTTTATCAGATGAACATAAACAAACCGCCAATAAATTAATGGGTGGCTTACAAAGTATGCAAAGTAGTAAAGACAAAGGCGTTAGTTCATTAATGGGGTCGTTTGGCAATGCATCAAGCGCAGCAAAATCGGCAGAGCCTGTAGTCAGTGAAAATAACCTAGCACTTGTGAGCGAATACATGCCACAACTTAAAAAGCTGTTTTCAATGTTGTAAAAGTTATTGTTTATAGAGGTGGCATTGGCCACCTTTTTTATGCTTACTTTCCTAGTCTCATGTATTTTAAGTTTAAACAATGGCCTCAGTTTTAATGCTGTAAACCCCCTTTACGGCTATGATTAAGGCGTTATTTCGCTAACGCTAAAAAAATAAAAAGTAATAAATAAACCACAATTTTACTAACGCTACGTTTTGTTTGACGCTGAAGTTATACCAATCGACTTAAATATTTAACCATTCTAGCGAGCTAAATAAAGCGCTAACTGCGTTATAATTTTTTCAAGTAGAACAACCACATGTCAAAATTTACGCCTTGTTATCACTCCATTTATCTGTCGCTATAAATGGTCAGTAACTTAACACAATTGGTATTAAGTTAGTTGTTACTAATTAGTTGTTGTTTTATTCGGATCAGCCATTTATCAACTTAAGTAGTAAATGACGGTATATTTGCTTTCAGCTAGCTTATTTTTGTTTGTTTATTAGCCTTTTTTAATTTTTATACGGTTGAGTTAGTAAAAAATCGGTTTATTTTAACGATTTTGAAAAGTAGTTAGTAAAATCGTGATCCTTTCGGTGTTTTTAAATAAAGTTATTATAAATTAGGTGGTTAGGCTTAAGTATTATAAAGCTAAAATAGTAGTAATCCCAAAGGACACGTGTGTTAATAGCAAATAATGGAACTAAAGCATCGCTATATAGCCGTTTGCAGCGGTTATAACTGTTTGTTCAGGTGCCTTATTTCAGATCACTATTTAACTAACAGTATTAAAAGAGCCTATTTTATTCAAATGCAAATAAGAACTACTATCTTTTGTATTTGTTGGCGTTATAATATCGCCATCTTTTTTTAGCTATGTTTAAAAGGAATTTGCAGTTTATGCAGGCCTCCAACCGTCTTTTAGACTTTCCCAAACCCGTTTTTTCTATGTTAGGGCAATTTATGCAACGCTTTAGCTATGAATTAGCGGTTTTATCGCGTTTTTTTATTGCCATTGTTGGCGGGTATTTTTTTACAGCCGTTAGTGTGTCGCTATTAAGTGCAGTAGTGCCTGTGCCTAAAGTTGACGCGGTTTTGCTTAGTGTGTCTGCGAGTATTTTAATTTATGCCCTAGTGTTTATTTATAGCTTTTATATTTATTCATTAAAAACTGTTTGGATCAGTATTTTACTAAGTATTGCAGCGCAACTTGTCGTGTTGTCGCTATTGAAGGGATGGTTATGAAAGGGAGTTTTTTTCGTTCAATGACGTGGTTACATACATGGGTGGGTTTGCTCGTGTGTTGGTTACTGTATTTAATATTTTTTGCAGGCACTATTAGCTTTTTTAGAGATGAAGTGAGCTTATGGAATCAGCCAAGTGTCCATAATATTGAGCAGCAGGCAGATCGTATTGGCGCGCAAAAGCAACAAATCGTGTCGGGTGTTGAGTATTTAAATGCGCAAGCACCTAATGCGCCTAATTGGCGTATAACGCTTCCTGAGGAGCGTATACCTTATTTAACGTTTGGTTATGCAAAACCAAAAGAGCCTGGACAGCGCAGAGCCTCTTTTGAAAATACCCGTTTAAATCCAAATACCATGCAGCCTTTAGCACCCTTTGTAGATACCCGTGGGGGGAATTTCTTTTATCGCCTGCATTTTGATTTGCATTATATTGATGTAAAAACGGCGCGTTGGATTGTCTGCTTTGCTAGTTTATTTATGCTCATTGCGTTGATATCTGGCGTCGTTATTCACAAACGTATTTTTAAAGATATGTTTGTTTTTAGAGCTAATAAAGGCAGCCGTAGCTGGTTAGATGTGCATAATTTAAGTTCGGTATTTGCCTTACCGTTTCATTTAATGATTACTTATACGGGCATTATTACCCTGATATTTATGATTTTCCCCTACCCCGCGCAAACCGTTTATGAGGATGGAATACGAGGCTTTTTTAATGATGTTTCGCCAAGTAGTCCTGCAACAGAGTCGTTGCAAGGCACAGCACCGTTAGTGCCTATCAATACTGTTTTGGATCAGGTTTATACTAAGTGGCCAGAGGCTGATATAACTCGGGTGATTATAAATAAGCCGAATAAGGCCGCTGCGACTATTATGGTTTTGGTCAGTCCTGGAAAAACATTAAGGGATCAAGCACCGCGTTTGATATTTAGTGGAGCGAGTGGTGAGCTTGTTGCTCAAACTGATGATGAACTCACCGGCAGTAAAGCGCTGTATGAGTCACTAAATTCAATGCACACTGGGCGTTTAGCAGAGCCATTATTACGTGTTTTATACTTTTTAGGCGGCATTGCTGGCTGCATAATGATAGCCACGGGCTGTATTATGTGGGCGAAGCGTATTCGGGAGCGAATGAAAAAAAATGCCCAGCCATCATGGGGTTTAAAACTCGTCGAAGCGCTTAATTTAGGAACTTTAATGGGATTGCCCTTGGCAACGTCTGCGTTCTTTTTAGCAAACCGATTAATCAGCACACGCGCAATGGAGCGCGCGGATAAAGAGATACTTGCCTTCTTTTTAACTTGGCTGTGTGTACTTATTATCGCTTTTGTAAAGCGTGACAAGTTGCAGTGGTGTGTTATGGCTGCCATAAACAGCATTGCTTGTTTTAGTGTGCCAGTGGTTAATGCGCTAACAACACAAGGGAATATAATCAGTTATTTACGTAATGAACAGTGGGCTTTATTTATGTTTGATAGTCTCTTTTTACTGTTTGGTTTGCTGTTTTTGTTACAAACCGAAAAATTACGTACTGCACTGCAAGCTAAAAAACCTAGTCCGATAAACACTCAGGAGCAAAAAGTATGATGGCATTGCTCCCTTTTAGTTTATGTTTGGTGGCTTTTAACTGCTTTGCACTGGCTAAGTTTAATCATTTTAAGGATGTTTTTAACAAGCGCCCGACTGATCAGCAGCGTTTAATTTTATTGAGTGTTGCTTGGATCAGTATTTTACTAAGTTTGCTGCTTTGCGTTAGCGAATTACACGGCTATGGCGCTCTACAGTTTTGCGGGTTTATGTCGTTAAGTGCTTTAATTATAATGATTTTTTATAGTTTTTTAGTCAATTTAACTAAGCTTTTTAACTTGCTTGTATTATTGATATTAGCCACGAGTACGTTATTTTTTGGTTTAAATGGGCTTTAGTTAGTAAAAACCTGATCCCAAAGAATAGGCTAAATTGAGGTAAAAAAATGGCAAGCCATCAGGCTTGCCAATAAAAAAGGGGGATTGTCATTATGTCTTGTACTTGCCTTTTGCAAGTAGGGCTAATATAGCCCCTCTTTATTTAGTTTACCTTACAGTAAAGTGAACGTTTTATTACAACCTAGGGGCATGTAAACCCCCTTTACAGCGATTTTTGATTTACCCAAATAATCTCATCTGTTGCAAAACCAAGCGCTTTTACTTGGCTTAAAAAGTGCTGCTTGAGCTCTTTACTCACTGTAGGTGTTCTCGATAAAAACCATAAGTAATCTTTGCTATAACTGGTAATAAAGGCATATTGATAATCAGGTTGGTCGAGCTCAAAAATAATATAGGCACCATAAAACGGGCCAAAAAATGACACTTTAAAATGCCCTGTATCGGCGTTTTCTACAAATTTAGCTAAGCCTTCAGCTTCGTCCCATTTTTGTTCTTTACTAATAAACCCTTTGTTTAATACCTTTACCGTTCCATCATCGTTAATTGAATAAGTGGCTGTTACTTGCTCCATTCCTTGTTCAAAAGAGTGGTCTAATCGTGCTATTTCATACCACTTGCCTTGGTATTTCTCTAAATCAAAGTTTTTAACAGGAGTTATTCCTTCGGGTGCGCTGGTACAGGCACTGAGTAAAAACACGGTGGTAATAAATAATGCGGTTTTAAAAGCGAGTTTCATGTTGTTTCCTTTTCTTTAGAAATTGCTATAGGATCGCTTTAATACTAAAGCAATTTAAAGAACTTAGCATGAAAATTTGGGTTGATGCTGACGCTTGTCCGGTGGTAATAAAAGAAATTTTATTTAGAGCCGCAGAGCGTACGCAAACAGAAACAATACTGGTTGCAAATCATGCCATGCGCATCCCACCGTCAAAATTTATTAGCCGACTACAAGTGTCATCGGGCTTTGATGTGGCTGATGATGAAATAGTAAAACGGATTGAAAAAGGCGATTTAGTGATCACAGGAGATATTCCACTGGCAAGTGAAGTGATTGATAATGGCGGCCAAGCACTTAATCCGCGCGGTGAGCTTTACACCACTGAAAACATTCGTTCATTACTAAATGTACGCGATTTTATGGATACTATGCGCTCAAGTGGTGTAGAAATGAGTGGTGGGCCGCCTCCATTAAGCCAAAGTGACAGACAAAACTTTGCTAACAATCTTGATCGTATTTTAGTGCAAAATAAGAGCAGTTAAAGTGAGCAGCCAGTTAATAGGGTTAGGTGATGACTCATTCAGTGTTGCTGTGTATGTAGCAAAAGCGCCCCCTATGCCTTACTTTGAAACACTTGCGCAGCTAGAGCCTGTGGTTAGTGGGCAAATAAATAGCATAAACCAGCACTGTGGCAATGGCTGGCGAAAAGTTTTTAATGTATACGCCAAGGTGTTGTTTGCGCTGCCAAGCGAGTATTACGCTTTTGCTAAACAAGCCAAGAGTTGGCAAGCATATCGCGATGAGCTGTTATTACAAAAGCATAACGGTACTGCATTACTATTTAGTGCGCCGGTGCTTACTGAGCATAAAAATCAATTGCACATTATTGCTGGGCGAACTCACGCTAAAAACTTAATACAACAAGGTAAATTAAACGCCCAACTTGATTGGCTTGATGATGAGTTTGCTATAAATAAAAGTCAGAATATTATTGTATGCCCCTATTTTGATTATAGGCAGCTGAGTAATATTAAAATTGCCCGTTTGAGTGAATTAGTGGCTCAGTTGCGAATAATCTAAGCCACTTTCGTTTTTTAGGTAAGTGTTACGCTCAGTGTGTTAGCGCTATCAACTAGCATGAGCGAGCCCAAAATAAATAGGATGCAGGCCGATGCACGGCCAAATTTTAGTGAGAGCGCCGGATCATTGCTGAGGATTTTTCTGGCACTTACCCCTATTAACCAATATACCAGCGCACAGCCAACTAAATGAATAATGCTAAGTACCAGCAATTGTTCAGTAATAGAAAATGACAGTGTTGGTAAAACAAACTGCGGCAATAAGGCTAAAAATAACAGCATCACTTTGGGATTCAAGCCACTAATTATAAAGCCCTTTCTCATCCACTTTAAAGGCGTGTCTGAGGTGTGTTCTTGGCCATCGTTATAGGCTGCAGGCATTGGAGGAAATCGGTACAGTGATACGGCAATCCAAATGATATACAAAGCACCAAATAAGGTTAACAGCTTTATAAAAATGGCATGCGATGCTAATAACGCGCCTAAACCTACCACCACTATTAAACTGGCCATTAAATGCCCAAGTATTAACCCTGACACCGCAGGAATGATTTTATCACCCGCTATACCTGCACTGATTGTATAAGCCCAATCGGCACCGGGGGTAAGTACAAACAAGATTGATACCAGCCAAAAAGAAAAAATAATATTAATATCCATACGTATCCATG